>JAAXUL010000061.1 GCA_013336035.1 Chloroflexales bacterium | reverse complement strand
CAGGCCCTCCCCGGAAAACCATCCCTCACAACCAGGTTGTCAGGCCACTAATCCGCGGCGACATCGGCGATGGCAGTCGCAGGGGCAGCCTCCGGCACGGCACGGCGCACAGCCAGGCTCTCAAGCACCGTCTCGGCCGCCCTGGCGGCGTGGCGGGCCACGGCCTCGCCATTGGTCAGATCGGGGTAGATCTGAGCCGTGGTGACCAGGTATAGTGCCTCGACGGCTGTCTTGACCGGCGGGATCAGGTGGCGTGAGTTGAGCTCGTGGATCGGTTCGACAAAGCGCTCGCGGTTGACCAGGAAGTAGCGGACCGAGCGCCGGTCGAAGTCGGGGAACATCTGCTCAAGGTTGCTCAGCCAGGTCTCGCGTATCTCCTCATCGGAGAGGGTGAGCAGCGGGCTGCCGGGCGCGGTGTACTTGGGTAGGTAGACCAGATGGTAGCCGCCGACGTGCTTCGGGTCGATGTACGCGGTGGTCTCGATCACCCCCGTGAACGGGAAGCGATCGTCGGTCATGTTGATCGTCCAGTAGCCGGTGAGCGGTCGATCCAGGATCATCAGCGGCGAGACGATGCCGAGGTAGCGCCGCTGGTTGAGAAAGTCGTGGTACTGCTTGGGCGCCCCCGGGATGAGCCGCTGGAAGATGGGGGTCTGCATCGTCCCGATCACCGCGTCAAAGGGGTGGAGCTCGCCATTGACGCGCACGCCGCGGGCGCGCCCCCCATCGATGGCCACCTCCTGTACCGGGCAGCGCAGGTGCACCGTCCCGCCGGCGGCCTCGATGCGCTCGGCCATTGCCTTGACCAGGGTCTGGTAGCCCCCGATAATGTAGCCCGCCTCCTCTTTCTGATTGGCGCCCCCGCGGGTTGACTTCATGCGCACCAGGCGTGCCCAGATGTAGGTGGCCGGCGTGCGCTCGAACCCGCCGTCGAACTTGGCCTTCAGCAGCGGCCGCCAGATGTTCTCGTAGGTGCGCCGGCCGCTCAGCTGCACCAGCCACTTCTCTACGTCCACCCCTTCGAGGGACGTCCAGTCGCGCACCATCTGGGCGTAGACTACCGTAAGGCCGAGGCGCAGCCGGTCGATCCAGCCGAGCGGCGGGAAGCGCAGAAACTCGAGCGTGCTGTTCATCGAGTAGACCCGCCCCTGGTAGAAGAAGCCCATGCGGGTCTGCCGGAAGCGCAGCCGGTCGGCGATGCCAAGCTCGGTGCACAGCTCGCGCAGAAAGCTGTCGCTGGAGAGGATGGCGTGGTAGTAGCGGTCTACCTCTGTCCCATCGTCGAGCGTGAGCGGGCCGGCGAGGCCGCCCAGGTTTGGCGAGGCCTCGAACACCTCGACCGTGACGCCCCGCCGGCTGAGCAGGTAGCCCAGCGTGACGCCCATTATCCCGCCGCCCAGGATTGCAGCCTTCATCGTGTCTCGTGCTCCTTATTAGCGAGGGCCTCTGTGAGCAGGGCCACAATCTGCGCCCCCGCCGTCCCGTCGCCAAAAATAGGCGGGTGTGACACCGGCGGCTCCATGGCGCGCCAGGCCGCGAGCGCCACCTCTGGCGTGACGTCGACCAGGCGGGTCCAGCCTGTCTCGACAGCCTCGACCCACTCGGTGGTCTCCCGCAGGACCAGGCAGGGCACCTTCAGGCAGTAGGCCTCGCGCTGCACGCCGCCCGAGTCGGTGGCGATCAGGCGGGCGCCCTGCTCGAGCGCGAGCATATCCAGGTAGCCGACGGGCTCGATCAGCCGCACGTGCTCCGCCAGCCTGACCCCGAGCCGGCCCAGGGCGCCCCGCGTGCGCGGGTGGACGGGGAAGACGACGGGCTCGGGCGCTCCGTTGAGGATCGCCGCGATCTGCCCCAGCCGTGCCGGGTCGTCGGTGTTGCCCGCCCGATGGACGGTGACCAGGGCGTAGGCGCCGGGGCGTAGCTCGAGCCGCGCCATGATGTCCGACAGCGCCTGGGCCCTGGGCAGGTTGCGCAGCATCACGTCGAGCATGACGTCGCCGACATGGTGGACCGAGCGGGTGACCCCCTCGGCGGCCAGCCGCTCGACGGCCGTGCGGCTGACACAGTAGTGGTGGTCGGCCACGCTGTCGGCGACGACGCGGTTGATCTCTTCGGGCATCCGCCGGTCGTAGCTTCGCTCGCCCGCCTCGACGTGGGCGATGGGCACGCCAAGCTTGGCCGCGGCGAGGGCGCCGGCCAGGGTCGAGTTGGTGTCGCCGTAGACCAGCACCAGCGCGGGCTGCTCGCGCAGCAGGGCGGCCTCGACCGCCGCGAGCATCTGGCCCGTCATCGCGCCGTGGCTACCTGAGCCGACGCCCAGACTGTAGGCCGGCGGCATGATCTCCAGCTCCTCGAAGAAGATGCCAGACATGGCGTGGTCGTAGTGCTGGCCGGTGTGGATGAGCACTTCCTGGTGGCCGGCGGCGCTGAGGGCCCGGCTGACCGGGTCGGCCTTGATAAACTGGGGCCGCGCGCCCACGATCGAGCAGATCTTCGCCATACCCTCACCCTCGCCCTATGCCGCGGAAGGTCAGCCCGGCTTGCCGCGCCGCCGCGGGCTCGAAGACGCGCCGGCCGTCGACCAGCACCGGCAGCCGCAGCACTTCGCGCAGGGCCGCCAGGTCGAGCTCTTTGTAGCAGTCGTGGCCGACCATGATTATCGCCGCGTCGGCGTCGCAGATCGTCGCGAAGATATCGCCCTGGAGGCCGTCGACGAAGGGGTCGTGGACGCGCACGTGGGCGCCCATCTCGCGCAGCCGCGCGATCACGGGCTCCGTCGGTGTGTTGCGCACGTCGTCCGAGTTCTCCAGGTAGGCGAACCCGAGGATCGCCACGGTGGCCCCCTGTATCGGGCGCCCGTGCTCGCTCAGGGCCTCGACCGCCAGGTCGGCCATGTGGCCTGGCATACTATCATTCACCGTGCGCGCGGCGGGCAGCAGTCGGGCCATGATGCCGGTGTTCCTGGCGGCGTACGCTAGCAGCCAGGGGTCCTTCGGGATACAGTGGCCGCCCACGCCGGCCCCCGGCAGGTGCATAGTACGCGATGGCGACTTGTTCACTAGCTCGCGCACGCGCCAGACATCGGCGCCCAGCCCCTCGCAGATCAGCGCGACCTCGTTGGCGAAGGCGATCTGCACATCGCGGTAGGCGTTCTCGGTCGTCTTGACCAGCTCGGCGGTGATGCAGTCGGTGGTGTCCAGATCGGCGCTGACGATCGTGCGGTAGAGGGCGGCCATGACCTCGGCCGTGTCCGGGGTGTGGCCGCCGCAGACCCGGCTCATTGTGGTGAGGTTGTGCAGGAGCCGCCCGGGCATCACTCGCTCGGGGCAGTGGCCGAGGTAGAAGTCGGCGTCGACGCGCAGCCCCGAGGCCTCCTCGAGGCCGGGGCGGACGACGCGCTCGAGGGTGCCCGGCGCGACGGTCGACTCGACGATCACCAGCGCGCCAGGTCGCAGCTCCTTACCCACGGCGCGGGCTGCCGCTGTGAGGGCCTCGTAGGTTGGCGCCTTCGAGGTGGGCTCGACCGGCGTCTCGACGGCGATCAGGATCACGTCGCAGTCGCGCAGCGTCTCCGCGCTGGCCGAGGCCTGGAGCATCCCCATGCTGGTCACCTGGAGCAGCAGCTCGGCGAGCCCCGGCTCGTCGCCCTGCATGGGCGACGAGCCGCTGTTGATCATCGCCACGCGCTCGGCTCGTCGCTCGATGCCGCGCACGGCAAAGCCCGCCCGGGCGAATGCGCAGGCCACGGCCAGGCCGACATAGCCCAGGCCAACGACACCAACTCTGGCCTCCCTGGTGTCGATCCGTTGTCGCAGGTTAGCGAGACTCATAGACGGCAACCCTTAGGATGGAGCGTGGCCTCGGCCGCAGCTTGCCGGCGGCCACCGCGAGTGACTACATCTCACCGAGATCGACCGGGCGCGCGGGCAGCGGCAGGGCGCTTGTGCCCCGCTGGAAGCGGTGGTGGGCGATGAAGTGCAGGTAGCGATTGACCGTGCGCATCACATTCATCTTGCTCGTGCCCTGGCGCTCTTTGCTGCGCAGCACCATCGGCACCTCGGCGATGCGCATGTTCATCCGGCTCATCTTGACCAGCACCTCGACCGCGCAGACAAAGCCAGGCTCCTCGATCAGCATGTCGCCGTACGTCAGCGTGGCCCGGCGCAGCGCCTCGAGCCTGTAGGCCCTGTAGAACGAGCTGTAGGTGTAGACGCCGATCGGGAAGGCCACGCGCAGCAGCATGTTGGCGCTCTCGCTAAGCATCAGGCGCAGCCATGTTGTCCCGTCGATGCCGCCGCCCGGCATGTAGCACGAGGCCAGGGCCAGGTCGTAGCCCTCGCGCACCCGGGCGAGCAAGTCGTTAAGGATGCCCAGGTCGCTCGTGTTATCGGCCTCGAGCATCACCAGGGTGTCGCCGGGGCCGCCCAGATCGAGGGCGGTGCGGAAGGCCGTACGGAAGGCCTGGCCGACGCCCTGGTTGGGCGAGTGGTTTACAATCGTTAGGGGCAGCCGATCACGGTAGCTCGCGGCGACCTCGGCCGTGCGGTCGGTGCTGCCGTCATTGACGAGGATGACCTGGTATGGTCCGGGCGCTTGCCACGTTGTAAGGATGCGATCGAAGAGCCGCCCGATGTTGTCCTCCTCGTTATAAGCAGGGATAGCGAGAATAATCAATTCGTGACGCTCCTTTGCCATGCGATTGTGCGGAGCAGGCCCTCTTCGAGCCCAACCTGCGGCGTGAAGCCGAGCAGCCGATGGGCTTTCGCGATGTTCGGGATGCGCCGCATCACGTCCTCGTACTTGCCCTCTGAGATGCTGTTGTAGGGCACCAGCTTCAGCTTCAGGGAGCCCGGCGTGCCGGTCAGCTCCTTGATCAGGTGGGCCAGCTTCAGGATCGAGATCTCGAATGTGCTGCCCAGGTTGAGGATCTCGCCGTTTGCCTCGGGGCTCTCGACGGCGGCGACGATCCCGCTCACGGTGTCGCTGACATAGGTGAAGCTGCGGGTCTGCGTCCCGTCGCCGTGGATCTCGATCTCCTCATCGCGCAGGATGCGCGAGATAAAGACCGATTGCGGCCCCCCCCACCACGACAGGTGGTGGCGCGGCCCGTACGAGCCGAAGAAGCGCAGCACTGTGACGGGGAACTTATAGGCCTCCTGGTACGCTAAGCAGAGGTGCTCGTCGTAGAGCTTCGAGACCGCGTAGCTCCAGCGCCGGATCGTGCTCGGCCCGATCACCAGGTCGCCATCCTCCTGGAAGGGCAGCTGGGGGCTCTTGCCATAGACGTCGGAGGTCGAGGCGAGGACCACCTTGCACCCTGTCTCGCGAGCGACATCGAGCATGTTCTTGGCGCCCTGCTGGTTGATCAGCAGCGTGTCGAGGGCGTTGCCGTAGCGTGGGATCTTGTAGGCCGCCAGGTGGACGATGGCCTGGGCCTGGCCGCAGAGGCTGCGCATCGTCTCTGCGTCGCGCACATCGGCCTTGGTGAAGTGAAAGCGCTCGTGCCCCGTGAGCGACTGAAGATTCTCCAGACTGCCCATCGAGAGGTTGTCGATCGCTACGACGTGATACCCCTGTTCGATCAGGGCGTCGCAAAGATGTGAGCCGATAAAGCCTGCGGCTCCCGTGACGGCGATGGTCGGCGTGTGCATCGACACCTCCTCTCAGGTGCGTGATTGGGGCGAGACCTCTACTATGCGGCGCTCGGGCCCACCACGCATGCAACTTTCCAATGAGCACAGTACAGCCGTGGGTGTGAATTAGGCTGTATCGTAACCGCAGGTATTAAATTGTCGCTAACATTGTGCGTACCTCGTATGACGACCCTGTTATAGGCTTACTGTGTCAAGCACGTATGTCTCAGCCAGAGCTGCTGGCTTAAATGCTTTGTCAGCAGACCTAAAGTTATGATTTAGGTTTGTGTTACGCCGCGCTGGCATGATGCGGCCACATCGTAAGATTCATGTCAATTTGCTCTTCTGCGCGTCGGGCATGTCGGCCGTTATGGTGGGCTGGCGTGAAATTCCCTGGCCCTTCAACCATGTCGTAGGGAGAGAGTATGCAGCAGGTCGATAACATCTCGGCGGCGCCAGCCCGCGAAAAGAGTCCGGCAACTGGCCGGATAGGAGGTTTATCGTTGAGCACGATCGCGTTGATCCTCGCCGCGACTGTCCTTGGTGTGGCAGGTCAGATGATGCTAAAGTCGGGTATGGGCCAGATGGGCCCTCTGGGGCTAAGCGTGGGCACGCTGTCCGGTACCATCTGGCGCATCATGACATCACCATATGTGGTGTTCGGCCTCCTGATCTACGGCCTCGGCACCTTTTTTTGGCTGATTACGCTCTCACGCCTCGAGCTCAGTGTCGCCTACCCGTTCGCAAGCCTGCAACATGTGCTGATCTTTCTTGCCGCCTGGCTTATTCTGCACGAGCAGGTGAACCCGCTGCGGGCCGCTGGTATCGGCGTTCTCTGCATCGGGATGCTGCTGATCGCTCGCTCATAGCGTGGGCTTGCAATGCCTCTCCAGCGACTACGAACATTGCGAGGGATTCCTCTATGACCCACGAGTTGCTTCAGTACGTCGATCAGGTCGCCGAAACCCTGCGCACGCTGCCGCAGGAGGAGCTCAAGGCCATCGCCGACGCGCTGTGGGAGACCTACCTGCGTGATGGGACGATCATCGTCTGTGGGAATGGCGGCAGCGCGGCGACGGCTTCGCACTTTGCCTGTGACCTGGCGAAGTCGACCGTGCGCGCTGGCGTGCGGCGCGTGCGTGCCCTATCGCTCACCGAGAGCGTCCCGCTCATGACGGCCTGGTCTAACGACCAGGGCTACGCCGATGTCTTTCTCGAGCAGCTGACAACCCACTACCGGTCGGGCGACCTCGTGCTTGCCATTTCCGGTAGCGGCAACTCGCCGAACGTGCTGCGGGCAGTGGCATGGGCCAACGAGATTGGCGCGCCCACGGTCGGCCTCTGCGGCTTCGATGGCGGTCAGCTCGCCCAGATCGCCCGCTCTGTACTGCGGGTCAATAATTATTCGATGCCCCAGGTCGAGGACGCCCACAGTACGATCTGCCACGCCCTCGCCGTCAATCTCGGTCGCACCATCGACGACGCCCGACTCGAGACCAATGCCGCGCAGGGGTCCGTAGCGGGCCTCCTGCTCGAGCGCATCATCGGAAGGTGACCCATGATCTCCATTGCCCGGCCCCTGATTGGCCCAGAGGAGGAGGAGGCCGTGCTGGCCGTGCTCCGCTCGGGGATGCTCGCCCAGGGCCCGCAGGTCGCCCGCTTCGAAGAGGAGTTCGCGCGGGTCTGCGGCGTCCGCCATGCGGTGGCAGTGACCTCCGGCACCACGGCGCTCTTTCTGGCCCTGCTGGCCCATGGCGTGGGCGCGGGCGACGAGGTGATCACCTCGCCGTTCAGCTTTATCGCCACCGCGAACAGCATCCTGATGACGGGCGCCCGCCCGGTGTTCGTCGATATCGACGAGCGCGACTTTAACCTCGACGCCGATCTGATCGAGGCGGCGATCACGCCCCGCACCAGGGCGATCATGCCCGTGCACCTCTATGGCCAGCCCGCAGAGATGGAGCGCATCTGCGCCATCGCCGAGCGCCACGGCCTCGCCGTGATCGAGGATGCCGCCCAGGCCGTTGGCGCGACCTACCGCGGGAGGCCGACCGGCAGCTTCGGTACGGGCTGCTTCTCGCTCTACGCCACCAAAAATATCATGAGCGGCGAGGGCGGCATGGTCACCACCGACGACCCGCAGATCGCCGACAGGCTGCGTCTGCTGCGCAGCCATGGCAGCCGGGTGCGCTACTACCACGACGAGCTTGGCTACAATTTCCGGCTGACCGACCTCCAGGCAGCGATCGGCCTGGCCCAGCTGGGCAAGCTCGAGCGCTTCAGCCAGGCCCGCATCGCCAACGCCGCATACTTCGAGCAGCACATCAGCCACCCGGGCGTCACCAAGCCCTATGTCCGCTCCGATGTGCGCCATGTCTTCCACCAATACACGCTTCGTATCGCTGGCGACCGCGACGAGGTCGCACGCCAGCTTGGCGAGGCCGGGGTTGGCACGGCTGTCTTCTACCCTGTGCCGATCCACCAGCAGAAGCAGTTTCGCGACCTGGGCTATAGCGACCAGCTGCCGGTCAGCGAGCAGGTGAGCCGCGAGGTGCTGGCGCTGCCGGTCCACCCTGCGCTCAGCGACGAGGAGCGCGCGCAGATCGTGGTGGCGGTGAACGCGATCCAGGTGGCGGAGCGCGCCCTCGCGCGCGCGTGAGGCGAAGCGCCCTCTGCCTCTGGCACGAAGTGGTGCAGAGCGCCTCACCGCCGGGTGCGGCCTGGAGGTAATCGTTATGTCGCAGGCACCGGATAACGCCAGCGCGATCCCCCTGGATCGCGCGGCGGGCCGCAACGTTCGGATCGGGCGCACAATCCTGATCCCGGCGGCTGTGCTCCTCGGCTGCGCATGTCTGCTCTTCGTCAAACTCGGAAGCAGCCCGCAGGTGTTGCCAGATGAAGGCTCCCTGCTCAGTCTTGCGCGGACCCTGGCCGAAGACGGTGTCTACGCTATTCGTACCTCAGAGGGCTACCAGACCTACGGCATCATCCAGAGCATCGGCCCTACCGTCGTGATCCCCGTCGCCCTGAGCTTCAAGCTCTTTGGGGTCGGTCTGGTGCAGGCGCGGGTGGTGGCGGGCATCTATGCTATGCTCGCCCTGCTCGCCCTCTACCTCTTCGGCGCGAAGCTGTTCGGGATGCGCGCCGCGCTGCTCGCCGTCCTGCTCACACTAACTACGCCCGCCATCGCCCTGCTCATCTTCGGCCGCATGGTCATTGGCGAGATCCCAGTCCTGGCCTTCTTTCTGCTCGGGTGCTGGCTCTGGCTAAAGGCCACGCTCGAGCGGCGCCCCTGGCTTGCGCCCCTGGCGGGCCTGTGCTTTGGCGCGGCGGCGGTGACAAAGAGCTACTACCTGCTCTACATAGGCAGCGGCCTGGCCCTGGTGGCGGCCCTCGATCTGCTCGTCTATCGCCAGCGGCTCATCCGCCAGGCGCTCATCGCTGGCGTCGTCATGGTCGCCTGCTGGGCGGCGTGGATCGGCTGGCAGGTGCTGTACTTTGGCCTGCCCACCTTTCAGACGAATGCGGCCCACCTGCGTGATCTCGCGGCCGGCACTTTCCAGTTCTCGCTGCCGATGGCCCGCCAGCAGATCCGCATGATCTTCGGCGAGGAGGGCGGGTACTTTTTCTTCTTCTGGGGGATCGTCGCCCTCGCATATGCGCTCTGGCTGGCCTTCCGATCAGATCGGCGCGGCCCGGCCATTGTCTTTGTGCTGGGCTTTGCGATCAGCGGGTTCAGCTACTTCCTGTTCTTTTTTCCGCCGTGGCTCTTCTACATCCCTGGCCTGTTCGCCATCAGCGCGCTGTTTACCGGCAAGCTGTGGAGCGATATCATCGGCGCTATCGAGCTGAGCCAGAGCACCCCCGCGCAGAGCCGGCCCGACGGCAGCCGCCTCGCCCTGTTAGGGGCGGTCTGGGCGGTGATCCTGCTCGGAGTCGTATACCCATTCTGCTTTACGGTAAACGATCAGCTATTTAGCGAGATCCCTTATACGAGAACAGCCGTGCAGGCGGCGGAGTTTCTTGATGCGCACGTTGACCAGAGCCTCGTCGTCGAGACGTGGGAGCGGGTCATGGGCTCTCTGACCGACCATCGCTACCACTACCCCGATCACGGGCTGGGCGCGAAGGTCAACGCCTTCCTCTATCGCAATGGGCCGCACGACTTCACGCTGGGCGAAGCGTACTTCAAGGCTCATCATGTCGCCTATCTGGTCTGGGGAGTCGCCGCCACCGAGACTATCGTCTACGACCGTGACTATCTCAGCTCTCACGCGTGTGTGGTGGCGGCGTTCGATAGCTTTGGCCAGCACTATCTGATCTACCGCCTCAATGATCGCGTACTAGAGCCCGGTGCTCCACCGTGTCTTACATCCTCAACCTATAGATGAAGAGAGCTAGAGCCTATGACGGTAGGACTACATCTCCGGCGTTTATGCTGGCTGGGGCTTATCTTGCTCTCGATCGCTCTCTTTCTCTATCGGGGCGTCTACCAGACCATAGATCAGAGCCGGGGCTTCAGGAATAATGATGCGGACTTCCAGGCTTACTACGCCGCGGGGACGATCTGGAACCGGGGTGATAACCCGTATGACTACGATACGTTCTGGCGGCAGTATAGAGAGGGCGGCGATCTCGACTGGGATGGGGTGATGTTCTATAGCTACGTCTACCCACCGCAGGCGAGCGCCATGTTCGGCATGCTTGCGCTTGTGCCGCCAGAGACGGCCCGGCTCGGCTTTATCGCGCTGAATGTCTTGCTGGCCCTGGGCATGTGCTGGATGCTGCTGCACATCCTGTCCTGGTACCGGCCGATCGGCCTGGCGGAGCTGGCCCTGGTGGCGAGTCTGCTCAACACGGGTGTGGTGCGGACCAACCTTCGGGGCCAGATGGGGCTGATAATCTGCTCCATCGTGCTCGCCGGGCTCATCTTCCTGCGCTCTAGGCGTGATGTGGCGGCGGGTGTCACCCTGGCACTACTCTCGATCAAGCCAACCAACGTCCTGCTCTACCTCGGCTACAGCCTGCTACGCAGGCCGCGCCTGATGGCTATTGCCTTTATCACGACCGGCGCGCTGCTGACAGTGGCGCCAATGCTGATCTCTGGGCGCTCTGTCGTCGAGACGCTGATGATCTGGCTGGCGCAGATCGGCCGACTGCAGGGCACCGATTATCGCTCGCCGCTCTTGCCCTACAGTGCGGTCATGGTCCAAACCGAGATCCTCGTATTTCGCGTGCTGAATGAGATCTCCCCGGCGGCCAAGCTGGTGTCCTCCATTATTACGCTAGCGCTGGCCGGCCTTAGCTTCGCAGCCATCCTTCGCCATGGCGCCCGCGACGAGTCGCTTCTGCTCGACATGGCGCTGATCTCGGCCCTCACCCTGGTGAGCAGCTATCACCTCACTCACGATATGGGGCTGCTGTTCCCGGGGCTGCTCTGCATCTACCTCCTCGCGGCCTCTCATAGGGCGCGGCGGGCGCGCTGGCTCTGGGGGCTATTCCTCGTCGGCCTGATCGTGCTCATGAGCGTGCCCGGCAGCCTGCTGACCGACCAGGTCCCGCGTCTCGTCGGCCTGCCGCTTCATACCTACTACTGGTACCGGCTGATTGTGCCATTCCAGGCCTGGCTCAGCCTCGCGGTCTTCGGTACGCTCCTCTGGCTGAAAGCCTCACCGAGGCGGTCCGGGGTCCTCATGCTACCGCCGGTGTCGCTATACCAGCGCCAATCATCGGCGATCGGTGAGCAAGCGCTTGCGTGGACGCCCCAACAAGCCGCCGCCGATAGTGATCGCGACTAATTTGGACCCCTAACAGCTCTGCAATGACTGGCGTTTATTGCTGTTAGGCCCGGTTTACCTGTGCGCTATAAGATGCAAAATACCAGAAGCGATGATGGGGCTAGTGGCCTGACACCGTGAAGCTGATGAATGCAGCCGGGCTGTCACATCACTAGCCATAGTGGGTGCTATATGAGTAGCCAGTTTCTAGAGACAGTCATCCCTCGCGCCCGCGCCGAGAGCGACGCGCGACGTCAGTCCTGGCGCTGGGTCTTGGTGCTCGTCGCCGCTGGTGACGCCCTGTGTATCGCGGGCGGCTTTGCCCTGGCCTACGTGCTGCGCTTCATGTCGGACTGGCACATCTTTTACGACGGCGATCTGCGCATCGGCTTTTACACGACCCTGACCATCCTCCTCATCCCCGGGTGGCTAGGGATCTTCATGCTCTACAAGCTCTATGACCGCGGCCACATCTTTGGCGGCACCGAGGAGTATGCCCGCCTCTTCAACGCCTGTACGCTGGGGCTGGTCATAGTGATGGTCAGCACGTTCCTTCTGCCCGATCTGATCATCGCCCGGGCCTGGCTGCTGCTGGCCTGGGGTCTGACCGTCGTCCTGGTTGGGGTATGGCGTTTCGGCGCCCGCCGCATCGCCTACCATCTGCGCCGTAACGGCAAACTGCTCCAGCACGTCATCATCCTCGGCGCAAACGGCGAGGGCCGGGCCGTCGCGGAGCAGCTGATCGCCTCGCCAGAGGCCGGCGTGCAGATCCTCGGCTTTATCGACGACCACCTGGACCCTGGCACCATGGTCCTCCCCGGCGCCCCCATTCTTGGCCCCTCCGCCGCGTTTCAGGTGATTGTCGAACAGGAGGGCGCCGATAGTGTGATCATTGCCGACACCGCCCTCGTGCGCGAGCGCCTCGCCTCTATCTACGGCGCTATCGACGCCCTGCGCCAGCTCGATGTCTGCCTGGCCCCGGGCCTCTTCGAGCTGCTGACCATCGGCGTGCAAGTGCGTGAGCAGGGCTCGGTGCCCCTCCTCACCCTGAACAAGAGTCGCATCACGGGGCTCCACGCCGTGGGCAAGGGCCTGATCGATCGCTGCGGCGCCTTCCTGGCGCTGCTGCTCCTCAGCCCCGTGCTACTGATCGTGGCCGTTCTGGTGCGCCTAGACAGCCCTGGGCCGATCGTGTACCGCCGCCGCGTGGTCGGCGTCGGCAACAAGACGTTCGACGCCTTTAAGTTTCGCACCATGCATATCGATGGCGAGACGCTCCTGACGGCTGAGCAGCGCCAGGAGCTTAGCGAGCAGGGCAAGCTGAAGGACGATCCTCGCGTGACCCGCGTCGGCCGCCTGCTGCGCCGGACCAGCATCGATGAGCTGCCGCAGCTTATCAATGTGCTTCGGGGCCAGATGAGCCTGGTCGGACCACGCATGATCACCGCCGGCGAGCTGCGCCACTTCGGGCGCTGGCGCCACAACCTGGTCACGGTGCGCCCTGGCCTCACGGGCCTCTGGCAGATCAGCGGCCGCAGCAACCTCGGCTACGAGGATCGCGTCCGTCTGGATATGCACTACATCCGCAACTACTCGATCTGGCTCGATCTCTATATCATCTATCGCACCATCGCAGTGGTGCTGACCGGACGTGGCGCATTTTAGTGCTATGACAAGGGGGACAGCTATGCAGACAAGGCTTCGCGCTGGCGTGATCGGTGTCGGCAGCATGGGCCGTAACCATGCTCGTGTCTACGCGAGCATGGACGATTTCGAGCTGGTCGCAGTCAGTGATACCAACCCCGCGACGGCCAGCAAGGTGGGCTCAATGTACCGCTGCCAGTCCTACACCGACTATCGCGAGCTGCTCGAGCGTGAGCAGTTGGACCTTGTCTCGGTGGTGGTGCCCACCCGCGAGCATTACAGCGTAGGTATGGAGGTGATCAGCCACGGGGTCAGCCTCTTGATCGAGAAGCCGATTGCGGCCACGGTCGCCGAGGGCCAGGCCCTGATCGACGCGGCGAACAGCGCGGGGGTCGTTCTCACCGTCGGCCATATCGAGCGCTTCAATCCCGCGATTATCACCCTGAAGGAGCAGATCGCTGACCATGAGCTCGGGTCTATCTTCCAGGTGATCGCTCGCCGGGTCGGCCCTTTCCCCGCGCGCATCCTTGATGTCGGGGTCGTGATCGACCTCGCCACCCACGAGCTCGATATTCTCAACTATCTCGTCGGCGCCCCGATCAGCCGTATGCACGTCGAGCTTAATCGCCACCTGCACGAGGCCCACGAGGATCTACTCACGGCCCTCCTGCGCTTTGAGAGCGGGGTGATCGGCATCCTCGACATCAACTGGCTCACGCCCACCAAGATCCGTGAGCTGAGCGTGATCGGCGAGCGCGGCATGTATGTGGCCAACTACCTGACCCAGGATCTCACCTTCTACGAGAACGACCACTGCCAGGGCAAGCACTGGCACGAGCTAGCCCGCATGGGCGTAAGCGAGGGCCGGATGATCCGCCAGAAGGTCCAGCGCCGCGAGCCCCTCGTCGAAGAGCTGCGCTCGTTCGGCGAGGCAGTCCAGGGCAGCCACGCTCCCGTCGTGCGCGGAGAGGACGGCCTGTACGCGCTGGCGATGGCAAACGACCTGGTCCGCGCCGGCGGCCTGCACGACAGTCTCGCCCCAGCACTCTCGCCAATGGTCCGCGCCGTCGGCGAGCCGAGCTCCTCCTGACGCTACTTCGAGGCAGATAGAGCTTGGGGAGGCGTGAGGCCTCCCCAAGTGTAGTTATGGCCTGAAGCTGTACCCCATATCGCGCACGCGCACAATGTGGCTTGGCTTCAGTGGGTCGTGCTCGATCTTGCGGCGCAGCCGCCCGATGTAGACAGGGACAAGGTTGCTGTCGGCGACATCATCCATGCCCCAGACCTGCTGTAGCAGCTGGCGCGAGCTGAGCACGCAGCTGGCGTTCTGGACCAGGTAGTAGAGCAGCTGGAACTCGCGTTCGGTCAGGGCCTCCTCGCGGGTGCCATTGATCACCACGCGGCGCTGCACCGGGTCAAGGTTCAGGGGCCCGACCGCGATGGGGTGGTACGTCGTATGGATGCGCAGAAACTCGTCACCGTAGCGTCGCATCACCGCCTCGATCCGCGCGAGCAGCTCGTGCGGGTTGTACGGCTTCAGAATGACATCGTCGGCGCCGAGCTTCAGGGTGCGCACCCGCTCGGACAAGGGCCCTGGCTCCATCGTGTAGATGATTGGCGTGTGGTACTGAGACCGGATCTCGCGGCAGAACTCCGCCCCCTTGGTTGTGCCAAACTCCTCGTCGAGCAAGATCAGGTCGACTTTCCCCCGCTGAAGTTGAAGCCAGATTGTCTGATCTTCTGTCGCAACGGTCACTGCGTTGCCTGCATCCTCAAGTAGAAAGCAAGTCATCTTGGCGTGCATAGAATCATTGCTCGCAATGATGATGTGCATGCGAAACTCCCCCCCTCTGTTGTATGCACTGCGGATGAAGCATACGCCCAGGCATGAAGACATAATTGTCTCCATGCTCCCTCCCGGAGCGTATCCTCAGACCTCACTGCTGAACCAAAATGTGGAGGGACTCTCGGATCGGGCTGTGCCTATGCGAGTGTCGGAGCCTCGCGCAGGCTAGCGATCCATGACCCGAGCGCTGTGAGCTGTGCCACAGGCATCGGATCTGCGAGGGCGCGCCATCCGGTTCTACGCCAGAGTCCTCCCCTCCTCTGCCGTAGAATGGACACCAGTTTCGGTAATGGTGACCCGGAGGCACGAGAGCTACTTAGGGCAAGATGGCTGGCTGAATATGGTCCCGGAGGGGGTGAAGAAGTGGTAGGCTGAGGGAAACCTTACACCAGCAACGCTACGGTCTCGTCCATCAAGCGGGTGTTGGGTAACTCACTGACGGAATCCATCTGCCAGCTATTGCTCACAGATGGCCAGGCACTGATGGTTCTGGCAGGGCTTCACTATTTTTCACGTCGAGTATGCGCTCATATTACAGATTGTCAGAGGTCCTGTCAAGCCATTATGGGTTAAGAATTTGAAATGTTTACTGATATGCCGGGCCGGCATCAGGCCCCGGCTCGCGCAGCACGTAGCAGCGCTCGTGCAGCGTCAGCCCGCCCACGCAGATGCGCTCGAGCGGGCAGCTGCCGCAGCCCGCGCCGCTCTCGAGCTCGACCAGCCGGCCGCTGCGCACCAGGGTGCGCAGCATATGCTCGACCAGGGCTGGCGAAACCCCCAGCTCGGCTCCGATGACGGCCGGCGTCAGCGTCGCCCCGGGCGAGCGCCGGAAGATCGCGAGGATGTCGCGTAGCATCAGCCTAGCCCCGCCATACGGCCCAGCTGGTACGCCAGCGTCGCCACGGCCCAAGGCACCGCCAGGGTCAGCGCCAGCGAGAGCATCATCCAGCGCCAGCCAAGCTCGTGCGTCTGCGCGGCGATGGTCGAGATGCAGGGCACGTACAGCAGCACGAAGAGCATAAAGGCGATGCCCGCCAGCGGCGTAAACGCGCCCCGCAGCGCCGCGCTCAGGGCCGTATCCTCGGGCGCGCCCGCGCTGGGGAAGAGCGTCACGCCAGGGGTCAGCACCTCGAGCAGCTGCTTGCCGGCCTCGAGCGTGGCCGCGCCGAAGCCGCCCACGATCGTCTGGAGGTCGGCGGCGAGCGACGGGGTCGCCCCGGCGGGGCCCGCCGCCGTCTCGCCCACATAGACCTGGGCCATCGTCGCCACGACGATCTCCTTTGACATCACCCCAGTGAGGAGCGAGCCGGTGGCCTCCCAGGTGCCGAAGCCGGCCGGCGCGAAGACCGGCGCCAGCCCGGCGCTCAGGCGCCCGAAGTAGCTGTCGCGCTGCTCGGCGACGCCCCACGGCAGGTGCAGCAGCAGCCAGAGCGTGACTGAGGCCAGCAGGATCACCGTCCCGGCCTTGCGCACGAAGCCCGAGGTGTGGCGCCAGGCGTGGCTCCAGAGCCCCCAGAGCGACGGGAGCCGGTACGGCGGTAGCTCAAGCACGAAGGCCCCGTGCGATGCGCCACGGAACACCGTGTGCGCGAGCACGATGCCGACCGTCGCCGCGACCACGATGCCGACCAGATACATCGCCCAGATCACAGTGTCGGCGCGCTGCGGGAACAGCGCCAGGGCGAAGATCACATACACTGGCAGGCGCGCCGAGCACGACATAAATGGGATGAGCAGGCCGGTGAGCACGCGCGCCGGGCGGCTCTCGATTGTGCGGGTGGCGTAGATCGCCGGCACATTGCAGCCGAAGCCGAGGATCATCGGGATGAACGACTTGCCGTGCATGCCGAGCGCGCTGATCGCCCGGTCCATCACAAAGGCGGCCCGCGCCAGGTAGCCGCTCTCCTCGAGCACCGCGAGCGTGAAGTAGAGCACCAGCAGGCCGGGGACGAAGACGAGCACCCCGCCCACGCCGGCGATCGCGCCGTCGATGACCAGCGATCTGAGCCAGGCCGGGGCGGCGGCAAGCGCCAGCAGCGCCTCGGCCCAGCGCGTGATCGGGCCGGCGATCACCGCGTTGATCCAGCTCAGGTAGGGGGCCGAGACGTTCTGCACCAGGTTGAAGACCAGGTACATCAGCGCCAGGAAGATTGGGATGCCGAGGATGCGATGGGTCGTGAGATGGTCGATCCGGTCAGCGATCGTCACAGTCCGGGTCGCAGGCTGTGCGACGGCGCGGGCCACCACGGCGCGCGCGAGCCGGTAGCGCGCCTCGGCGATCACAAGATCCAGCTCGTCGCCGTACTCGCCGGCGAGCCGCGCGCGGCTTGTGCCCAGGGCTGTCATGGCCAGCGCCCGCTCCGGCGCGCCCAGCTCATCGAGCAGCGCCTCCTCGCCCTCGAGCAGCTGAATGGCCAGCCAGCGCGGCGGGTAGCGGGTCGCCAGCGCCGGGATGGCATTGATCTGGCCGGCCAGCGCGGCGATCTCGCCCTCGATCAGCTGCTCATAGCGTAGTGGGGTCGCAGGCTGGCTCAGCGGCAGTGTGGACATACGGCGCCCCCCTTCGAGCAGTGGTGTTGTGTGTGGTGCAGCACCGCCTCGCGCAGATCGGCGACCCCTTTGC
>JAAXUL010000526.1 GCA_013336035.1 Chloroflexales bacterium | reverse complement strand
CAGGCGCCGGCCGGCCCAGGCGGCGTAGGCCACGGCGTCGTGCCAGCTCACCTCGACCACCGGGTGGCTGGCGCAGCCCTGGGGCGGGGTGCGCCCCGTCCACGAGGGCGGGGGCTGCTGCTCGGGGCGACCGGCCAGAAAGCGGGCGTACGCGGCGCAGGTGACGGGCCAGCGCTCGATGTAGAAACCCGGCGTCCCGCCCCGAGGCGGCACGAACACCTCGTGGCGCAGCCCGCCGCGCAGGGCCTCGGCCGCCTGGTCGCCAGGGATGGCCGCGAGGCCGCAGATCGCCCGCGTGCGCACCAGCGGCGCTGGGTCGGCCAGGGCCTCGCGCAGGGCCGGGATGGCCGTTGCCCCGAGGGGGGCCACGGCCGCCAGGGCCTCGGCGCGCACCCTGTAGTCGTACGAGCGCAGCAGGGGCCGCAGCACGGGCCAGATCGCGAGGCCGCGGCGATGGGCGGTCGCGGCCCAGATCTCGACCCAGCGCCGCTGGGCCACGGCCGAGTGGAAGATCAGGGCCACCTCCTCGACGCTCAGGCCCGCCAGCAGGGCGCGCTGCTCGTGGACGAGGGCCAGGGCCCGGGCGTCCATGGTCCAGCCGCGCTCGCGCCAGCCGGCCATAGCCTGGCCGAGCGCGCCGCGGGCGAGCTGCGCCGCCAGGTCCTCGGGCGTGATCCAGGCCCGCACCTCGGCCACCAGATAGTCGTGGGCCAGCTCGTAGCGCGCGACGCCCTCGCGCTGCTCGCGGCGGGCCAGGCGGGCGGCCACGAGCGCGTCGAGGACTCCATCGAGCTCGGCCATGTCGTCGCGCTGGGCCAGCTGGTCGCGCAGGTCGGCCAGGGCGAGGGCCTGGCGGGTGCCGTCACCCGCGACGAGGGCGCTCAGGATGGCGCGGGCGAGCGGGGCCGCCTGGCCGAGGGCCGCGACCTCGTGGCGCAGATAGCCGCCCAGGATCGCGGCGGCGCCGCCGAGCTGCCGGTAGTGCTCGAGGGTGAGCAGACGCTCGCCCGGCCCCAGGCTCGCAAAGAGGCGGGCGCAGATCAGCTGGAGATGCGTCAGCTCTACGCCGGCGCGCTCCAGGTCGGCGAGGAGGGCCTCGAGCAGGGTCGGCTCACAGCCGAGGGGCGGCCGCAGGTCGCCAAGGGGCTGGGTGATCGCCTCGGTGGCCTCGTCGCGGCCCATCGGGTCGAGGCGGTGCTGGTTGTGGAAGATGGCGGGTAGCTCGCGGGTGAAGGCCGCAAGCTCGGAGAAGTAGTCGGCGCGCACACACAAGAGCACGCTGACCGGCAGGTCGTGGCCCGCCACGCAGGCGGCAAGCTCGGACGCGAAGGCCGCGCGCGCCTCGCGGCCGGGGCTGGCGATGAAGAGCTCCTCGAGCTGGTCGAAGATCAGCACCAGGCGCTGGCCCGCGGGCGGCAGCTGCCGGCAGAGGGCTGCGACAAGCTCGGCCAGGCCGAGGGTGTGCCAGTGGGCTGGCGGGGCGACGCCCAAGTCCGGGGCGGCGAGGGCTGCCCGCAGCGCGCGGGCCGGGTCGGCGCCCACGCGCACCACTACCGGCAGGTGGCCGCTGTCAAAGAGGCGCGGGGCGAGGCCAGCGCTCACCAGCGAGGTCTTGCCCGCGCCGCCGGGGGCGTGGAGGACGGCGAGGCGAAGCCTGGAGAGCATCTCGGCCAGGGCGGCGACGGCGGCCTCGCGCCCGTAGAAGTAGTCCGCGTCCCGAAACTCATAGGCGAGCAGGCCCCGGTAGGGCTCCGCGGGCGGCTGGCGGCGTCGGGGGCGGGCCGCCAGCAGGCGGCGCTCATAGGCGAGGAGCGCCACGGCGACAAAGCGGCTCAGCTCCTCGCGAGCATGGCCGCTGTCCTGGGCCGCCTCAGGCCTCTCATCGGGCTCGCGCCAGAGGCGGCCGTCCCGCACGCGCATAAAGAGGGCTGGCCGCCACCAGTCCGGGCCGTCGGCGATTGCCGAGCGGGCGGCGGCGAGGGCCCGGTCGATCTGGCCGTCGTGGCGCAGCTCGCGAAACAGGGCCGGCACGAGGCTCTGGGCGGCCGAGGTAGACATAACGCCCTGCATGGCGAGGACAGCGGCGACCCCCGCGCGCGCGAGGCGCGGCCCCAGGGCCGCAAGGGCCGTGTCGGAGCCGCCCCCGGCGCTCTGGCACGAGGCCAGGACAACAAGCAGGGGCCGACGGTCCATGGCGCCGATGCGCTCGGCGAGGAGCGCGCCGCTGACCCGGCTGGTGCGCCCGCCCTCGTCCTCGAGCCAGAGGTAGGGCTCGCCCTGGGCGAGCGTGCCGTGGCAGATCAGGTAGAGGATGTGCGGCCCCTCGCGCAGGGCAGCGAGCAGGTTGGCAAGGGTAGCCCTGAGCGCCCCTGGCGCGCTATGGCCAAGCACCGTGACGGCGACGCCATCAAGGGCCGCCGCGCTCCGCGCGAGCTCGCCTTCCGCGTCCAGGGGGGCGAGGCCGTAGGCCGGCAGGTCGCCCGGGCCGGCGGCGACGAGCAGCGCCCGCAGCTCGGGGCGGGCCGGGATGGGCACCAGGCCCAGGTCGGTGCTGCCCAGCGTCCGCGCGAATATCATCTGCTCGCTCTGGGCGACCGGCGCGCCGCTGCCCGGGTCAGCCAGGGTCTCCCAGCGCAGCCCGTGGAGCTCGTCGGCGGTCGAGTCGATCTGGAGACAGACGCGCAGGGGGGCGCCCGCGCCGCTGACGAAGGCCCGCGCCTGCTCCCAGGCGCGCCGGGCGGGCTCGGCGGCGAAGAGGGAGCCGGTGAGCAGCCGGCCGTAGGCCATAGGGTCGAGGCTCACCTCGAGCTGGCGCCCCAAGTCAATCGCCACAGAGACCTGGCGCGCCAGCTCGGCGGGCAGGTTGCTGCCAGGCGGGCAGAGGTTGATAGCGAGGTCATAGGCGCCCGCGCCGATGCGGCGCAGGCAAAGGTCAAGAGTGGCGGTGGCAGCCATAGTGTAGAGTGTGCCCATGTTCGGTAGCCACGCTGGCCAGCATTGTACCATTGCAAACCGTGGTACAGTAGGCGCGCGGCGAGCCACGATAGGCAAGTCTTACCTCGTGGTAGCCGGATGTTTACGCAGCGGAGCGGCCCGTTTCGGTACGCTGGGCCGCAACAAGCAGCTCAATCCTAGCGCCCCCGCACCCATGTCAGGAGCACCTCTATGAGCAACGGCGACGCCCTGCGCGGCAGACTCCTTGACCCACGGCAGTTTGTGACTCTCTACGGCACGACGCCGCCCCGAGCCGATGCCCCGCCCGAGCGTGTCGAGTCCGCGGCGGCGAAGCTGGCCGAGCGCGTGGCCCCCCTGGGCCTGGACGGCCTTGTCGTCTATGATGTGCAGGATGAGCACGACCGCACCGATATCCCGCGCCCCTTCCCTTTCCTCCCCACGCTCGAGCCCCGCACCTACGCTCACCGGCTCCAGTGCCTCACTGGGATTCAGGCGCTCACCTACAAGGTGGTGGTCAACTTTAGCGAGACGAGCTGGCTGGCCTGGCTCAACGAGACGAGAGCCGACTACGGGATCAGCTATCTCTCACTGGTCGGCTCGTCGACGCCCAACCCGGCCCCCGACGCCCTGCCGGTGGACCGGGCCCTGCAGCTGGCCGCGACCCAGGTGGGCGGCCCGACCCTGGGCGGCGTGGTGATCGCCGAGCGCCACTCGGCCGCCTACGACGAGAGCCGGCGCCTGCTGCAAAAGGCCGAGCGGGGCTGTCGATACTTCATCTCGCAGGTGGTCTACGACACCGCCCCCACCATCGGGCTGCTCAGCGACTATGTTGCCGCCTGCGCGGCCGAGGGTGTCGAGCCGCGCCGGATCATCCTGACCTTCTCGCCTTGTGGGCGCGCGAAGACCATGGAGTTCATCAAGTGGCTCGGGATCACGATCTCGCCCGCGACCGAGGAGGCCATCCTAGGTGACCCGGCGCCCTTCAGCCGCTCGATCCAGTTCTGCCGCGAGATGCTGCGTGAAATCCTCGACCAGGGCTTCGCCGAGCGGCTGCCCCTCGGGGTCAATATCGAGAGCGTCTCGATCCATAAGGACGAGATCGAGGCCTCGATCGAGCTTGTCCACGCCCTGCGCGAGGTGGCGCGCGAGTACGGGCTACCGGCCTGAGCGCCACGATGCCGCCGCTCGAGATCTTGCCGCTCAACGGGGGCTTCCTCTCCGACGCGGCGGCCCTGGTCTGCGGGCGCTACGCCGCCCTGCGGCGGGCGACCCCGCAGCTGCCGCCGCGCTACGAGCGGCCGGCCGAGCTGCTGCCGCGCCTGCGCGACATGGCCCGGCGCGCGCCCGGGGCCGTGGCCATGCGCGACGGGCGGCTGGTAGGCTTTTTGGCGGCCTACCTGCTCGACAGCTTCCGGGGCCACCCCGGCGTGTTCAGCCCCGAGTGGGCCAATGGCGCCGAGCCGTCGCTCAGCCGGCCAGTCTACGAGGCCCTGTATGCCCACATGGCCCGCCAGTGGGCCGCCGCCGGCTACTCTCTGCACGGGCTGAGCCTCTTCACCGACGACATGGCCGCGAGCGAGGCCTGGCGCTGGCTGGGCTTCGGGCTGGGGGCCGCCGATGGCGTGCGCGACCTGAGGCCCATCGGCGCGTCGACCCTGGGGCTGGCCATCAGACGCGCGGGCCCCGCCGACCTTGACCAGCTGGATCAGCTCGACGAGGGGCTGCACCGACACCTGGTGGCCGCGCCGGTCTTCCTGCCTCTCGGCCAGCCGGCCGGCCACGATGAGCTGGCCGCGGATCTGGCGGACCCGGCCTACGCGTTCTGGACCGCCTGGGACGGCGACAGGGCCGTGGCCTTCATCAAGTTTGGCCCGGCCTCGGAGAACGCGTGCGCGGTCATCCACGACTCGGGCACCACTAGCATCACCGGGGCCTTCACCAGGCCCGAGGCGCGAGGCCAGGGCGTGGCGGCGGCGCTCCTCGACCGCGGGCTGGCCTGGGCGCGCGAGGCGGGCTATGCTCGCTGCGCCGTAGACTTCGAGCCGATGAACACCCCCGCCGCCCGCTTCTGGACAGCCCACTTCCGACTTGTCTGCCTTTCGCATCTGCGCTACATTGATCTGCAGGCGGGATAATGGCTGGGCTAGAAACTCAGTGTGCTAGAATGGGGGAGCTTCCCGCTGTAGAGGAGCTCTGACACGCTTGATGGACCGGACACCTAACATCCTGGTGATCGACGACGATCTGGCCATGCTCGATCTGCTGGCGAACCTGCTCAGCGATGAGGGGTACGCCGTCCACACCGCCCCCAGCGGCCCTATTGGCCTCGAGGCCATGACTAAGCACGACCCGGAGCTAGTGCTCCTCGATTGGATGATGCCGTTTATGCGCGGCGACGAGGTGCTGCGGCGGATCCGCGCAAGCGCCCACAGCAGCGTCCCCGTGGTGATCCTATCGGCCAACGGCGACGCCCGCGCCCTGATCGCCGAGGGCGCCAACGCATTCGTGGCCAAGCCGTTCGACCTCGACGATCTCCTCGCCTGCGTGGCCCGCTTCCTCCCCGCCACATAGTCCCCGGCTATATGGCGGGTCCCCGCCTCTGCCTAAATAAAGCCCTTGCCAGCGCTCTTCGAGAGGCGCGCGTCGAGCTTGCCGGCAAAGGCCTGCATGCTCTCCTGGTCGAGGGCCTCGAGGGCCTCGAGCTCGGCCTCGCTCAGATCGTAGCCGGCGCAGGCTTCGCGGGCGCTATCGATCAGCCTCTGGCGGAACTCGGCGTCGGTGATGGCGCGGCCGATAACCTTCTGGACAGCATCCTGGGACATAGCGTGGCGCTCCTTTCCTCAGCGGGCCATCCGGCGCAGCTCGCCGGCGGCACCAATCCTTCTCAGTGTCTCCTCAGCCCGGACTAGATACGCGCGGGCGGCCGGATCGTTACAGGCGGCGAGGGCCTCGCCCAGGCGGGCCTCGGCCCTGGCAAGCTCGAAGGCGCTGCGGATCGTGGTCAGCACCTCTATGGCCGCCACAAAGGGCGGG
>JAAXUL010000060.1 GCA_013336035.1 Chloroflexales bacterium | reverse complement strand
CGCCGCGACCACATCGGCCCGCTCGCTGAAGCTCGCCACGACAAGGATGCGCGCCTGCGGGTCGTCGCGCCTGATCGCCGCAATTGCCTCCAACCCCGTCAGCTCCGGCATCAGCATGTCGATAACAATCACGTCGGGCTGAAGGGCGCGTGCGAGCTCGACGGCCTCGCGTCCATTCGCGGCCTCGCCTACCACGATCATCTTGTTGCGCGCCACCAGAAAGCCCGCCAGCCCGCGCCGGACGATGTGGTGGTCATCGGCGATCAGCACGCGGATCAGCTCAGCCATTGGTTAGCCTCCCCTGTTCAGAGGGAACAACACCTCTACGGTTGTGCCGTGGCCCGGCGCGCTGGTGATCTGCAGACTGCCGTTGAGCCGCGCGACCCGCTCGCCGAGGTTGCGCAGGCCCATGCCGCCCGTCGTCTGCGCAGGATCGAAGCCGCGGCCGTTATCGTCGATCCGCAGCTGGACCTGCCCGCCCCTTTGGGTGAGCAGCAGACTCAAGGACGTCGCGGCGGCGTGCTTGAGCGTGTTGTTCAGTGCCTCGACGACGATGTAGTAGAGCTCGACCTCGAACTCGGGCGCCAGCCCTGGCAGTTCGTCCAACGCAATTGCGAGCCGCAGATTTGTACGGCGCTCCACTGACTCAAGGCGACGCCGGATTGCCAGCGCCAGCCCTTCCCGCTGCAGATCAGCAGGGCGGAGCTCGTAGAGCAGCAGACGCATCTCGCCGAGGACGCCAACGGTCGTCTGCTGGAGCTGGTCGAGGCTCTCAGAGAGCCGCTCGGCGTCAGCGTCCTCGGCTGCCTCGCGCACAGTCTCAGCGAAAAGCCCAAGGCTGTACAGACTCTGGCTGACCGAGTCATGCAGATCGCGGGCGAGGCGCCGGCGCTCCTCGACAATCGCCAGGGCCCATGTCTGCTGGCGCAGCTGCCGGGCTGCCAGCAGCATCCCAATCTGCTCGGCCAGGGCGGTCACCAGGGCCACTTCGTCAATTCCGTAGCCGTACCCCGAGGCGTGGTAGCAGCCCAGCACACCCTCGACGCGCTGGCCGATCTTGATCTGCGCCCCAAGGTACGTCGGTAGTCCCACAGACTTGAGCTCAGGCGGCAGCGATGCGAACGCGGCCAGATCAGTCGTCAGCAGGGGGTCGGCGGGGTAGGCAAGCCAGCGCTGGAAGGGCTGCGCCAACTCGGCTACGGCCATGTTCGGCGCGAGCTCGGACGCGAGATTGAGCTGCCCGATGAGGTTCAGGCTGGCGCGCTCTTCATCAAATAGGTGGACGGAGACCGCCGCGCTGTGGGTCGCCTCGATGATCCGCGGCAGCACCTGGAGAAACACATCGGCGAGATCTCCGGCCTGGCCGGCGAGCAGCGTCAGGTCGAAGAAGGTCGCCACCTCGGCCGTGCGCGCCGCAACCCGCTGCTCCAGAGAGGCGACGAGATTGCGCAGCTCGGCCGTGCGCTCGTCCACGATGCGCTGTAGCTCGTCCGCCTGCTGCCTGTATGCCACGGCCTCGCGCCGGGCCGTCTCGGTCTCGTGGGCGACCTGGAGCACACTCATGCGCTCCGCGGCCCGCTCGCCGGTGACGCGCTCCTTCAGCGCGTGGTGCTGCTTGAAGTGGGCCAGGGCCAGGGCCGGCTCGCCGTGCCGCTCGTAGAGCTCGGAGAGCGCGAGGTGGGCCGCGAGCTGCTCGGGCTTTGCATCGATCGACTCGGCCACCGCGAGGCACGCTTGAAGGACGTCGCAGGCTTGCTCACGCCTGCCAAGCCGGGTGTGCATCGTGCCAAGGTTCAGCAGGTTGAGAGCCTCGGTTACCCGCGACCCGATCTGGCGCGAAGCCTCCAGCGCCTGTTCCAGGTAGGCGATGGCCAGCGCGGCATCGTCGAGCTTGAAGGAGATCTGGCCGAGCAGATCCAGCGCGTACACCGCGAAGAGCTCGAACGAACCCTCTCGGGCGGTCTGTAGCCCGGCCTCGGCCTGTTCGAGCGCCGCCTCGGGGTTGCCGGCGTGCAGGTGGATGGTGGCGAGGTTCAAGTGCGCGAGGGTCTCGATGCGGCTGTAGCCAATGGCGGCCGCCTCCCGAGCGTTCTGCTCGAGCAGTGCGACGGCCCGCTCGTGCTCCCCGGTGTCGGTGAAGATGGTGGCCAGGTTATTGCGCGCATTGGCCATGCGCCGTCGGTCGCCGCTCGCCTCGGCGAGGCTCAGCATCTTGTAGCTGTAGTCGAGGGACTCCGGCAGATTGCCCATCTGGCCGTGGATGCCGGCGAGGCCGTCGAAGACGTCGATCAGCCCGTCGGCGCAGGCCGGGCCGTCGCCTGCCTGGAGCTCCTCGAAGAGCGCCAGCGCCGCAAGGAGCTGGGCCATGCCGGCAGCGTAGCTGCCGGAGCGCTGGTTCAGATAGCCCTGGGTGCGCAGACTGTAGGCCATGCCCGCGCGGTCGGGCCGCCCGCTCTCCGCCCCAGCTTCGGCCAGGGCGTACGCGGCTTCGGCGCACGCCCTGGAGCGGCTGGCGTCGATATCGCTCAGCTCCCAGGCGATGCGGTTGAGGGCGTCGATCTGCCCAACCGTTGCCTCATCAAGATCGCAGGCCATCTGGTCAGCCGTCTGTAACTGCGTTTTTGTCAGGGAATATGCGTTACAATACTCATACATATGCACCAGAAGAGAAATGTCCACGCACACTTGGGCGGCATTATAGCACGGGCCGCGAGACCCATGGCCCGGAGGTGGAGCCGATCAGGCCGGCCCTCAGGGTACGGGCGAACAACACGGCTCGTCCGCGATAACGCGCGCAAGAGATGCTCACGCGCCAGCGTATGGCCGCGAGGCAGTACGGTGAGGCTGCCGAGAGCGCCCGGTGCCTCCTCGCGCTTGACCTCTTGCGCGAGGACAGCCAGCGACTGCTCATGCGCGTCCGGCGACCGCGCCGCCGCCCTGGCCGCCGCAGCGCCTCGGTGACTTCCGCATCGGTTGCGCTAGGTCCAAGCCCGTAACTCTCGGAGTCGGCCCGCACCACGTCGTGGGCTGAGTCGTGCCTCTGACCTGGGCTACCCTGGGTGTCGCCGAGAAAAGCCTCGATCCCGCGCCGCAGGGCCTCGGCGAAGCGCAAGGCGCTGCCGGGCCGCCGCTCTAGCGCTGCGATGCCTTCCGCGTCGGCCAGCACCTGAAGACCCGGCAGTCCGAATGTCTCCAGGACCGCGCGCACCATCGGGTCATACTGCTGTTCCATCCATCCCTCTCGTTCAGGCTCGTCATGCCGCAGGACTCAGGCGGCAGTCGTCTTCGGCGCGTCGACCGCCGCGCCCCCGTCGGGCCGACTTCCCTGTCCCCCCCGCTCGAAGATGGCGTTGTCCCTGACAAAGTCGAGGATCAGCCCCTCGACGACCTCGGGGTTGTTCACCACAATGATGTGGTTGGCCCCCGGCACGGTGATCAGCCGCGAGCCCGGCACGTGGCGCTGGATGGCCTGCGAGTCCTCCACCGTGAAGACGGTGTCCTCCTCGCCCACGACCACCCACACTGGCTGGGTCATCGAGCGCAGCGAGGCCACGCCGTCGTACTGGGCGATACCGCGGTAGACCAGCAGCCAGGCCCGCAGGGTGGTGTGCTCGGCGTCGGAGACGAGCCGAGCCGGCTCGATGTCGCGGGTGCCCTTGAACGACGGCATATCGGCGTGCAAGAGCCGCCGCCGCTCGTTCGGCAGCAGCTCCAGCGCCCGCCCCGCAAGCCCGATCAGCCATGGGGTATGGGTTGCCAGCCAGCGCGGCACGCTGGGTGCCTGGGCCGCCGTGTCGACCAGCACGTAGCCCTTGCTCCTGTCCGGGTGGGCCTGGTGGTACATCGTGGCGACCATGCCGCCGAAGCAGTGGCCCACGAGCACGAAGTCGCGCACGTCGAGGGCGTCGAGCACGTCGGCCACATCCTCGGCGAAGCGCTCGAGCCGGTAGTCGTCCGCGCCGCGGGGCCGATCCGAGTAGCCGTGGCCGCGCAGGTCGAGGGCCAGGGTCGAGTACCCCGCCCCGTGGAGGGCCGGGTACTGCACCTGCCAGCCCAGGTGGTCGCCGCCAGCCCCGTGGAGCAGCACGATCGTCTGCGGCCCGCGCCGGCGCCAGTCGACGAAGATGCGCACGCCAGCGCGGGTGGTGATCAGCCGCTGGGTGTCCGGCTGGTCGTCATCGCCCGTCTCCAGGGCGGCGCGGCGCCCCTCCGCAATCATTGTCTCGATCAGCTGCTCACCCGGCAGTGGGGCGTGTTGGAGGCGCCCCCCGCCCTCGCGCAGCGCGTCGGCCACGGCCTGCGCCCCGTGGTGGTAGACCGAGGCGATCAGCAGCGCCTTACCGGCGGGTACGCTCTCCGCAATGCGGCGCAGATCGGCGTCGCTGAAGGCGAGGTTGACCCCGCGGGCGACGACGAACCCGGCCAGGGCCCCGACCAGCCCGCAGACCAGCGCGCCAAGGCCGCCTACGAGCAGCACCCCGACGAGTGCGCCGAGGCGAAACCGCGCCTGCCCGGCGTCGGCGCCCTCGTTGACCAGGATGGCGAGGATGCCTACGAACAGCCCGAGCAGGCCAAAGACGAGCAGGCCGGCCAGCCCGCCGGCGCCCAGACCAAAGAGGGTGCCCTGACCGGCGGTCACATCCCCGCTCTGGCGAATGGTTGGGCGCCCGCTGTCGTCGCGCGTCACAATCGCCATATTCCCGGTGCCCAGCCGGCCGGCGCCGCGGCGCAGCCGGGCAAGATCACGGGCGGCGCGGCGGACCTGGTCGACGCTGTCGAACTGCGCTACGACCAGGTCGCGCTGGCGCGGGTCGACCGGTGGGGCAGCCCTGGTGCGCGGCGCGTACCGCCGCCCAGGGGCGCCTTCGCGCTCGTAGGCGGCGGCGGCAAACTGTGCCGCCGTAGCGTCAGGCGCCGCTGCTGTCGCTTCGTGCTCGGTCGGTCGCATACGCGTGCCGCCGGCCAGGGTAAGCAGGTCACCGATCGGTGCACAGGCATGGGCCGGCACGCGGGCGACCAGGGCGGCCTGGCCGACTGCCAGCTCCTCCCCGACCACGTAAAGCTCGCGGCTTGAGAGGCCGAAGTTCATGAGCAGAGCCGCCAGGGCGCCGATTCCGGCGCCGCCAAGGGCGGACGCCAGGGCCGTCAGGCCGCTGGCGAAGGCCGCCACCAGCGCGATCCCAATCCGCAGCTCGCGCTCGGAAAGGGTGCTCACGCCGTCGAGTGAGGCGCTGATGGCTAGCAGCCCTATGACCGGCGCCAGCAGCAGGGCGCCGGACAGCGCGCCGAGCACGAGCCCGAAGCGCGCTCCGGCCCCTGGCCCCACGTCGCCGTCCTGCTCGAAGCGTATGTCGTCGAGGCTCGGTCGCGTCACGACCGCCACCGACGTGATCCGGCCCAGCCGCAGCTCGCGCTGGAGCTCGCGGAGCGCGCCGCGAGCCTCGCGGGCCGCGCCCGGGCGGTCAAAGAAGTAGATCACTGTCTCCCGCATCATGAAACTCCGCAATTGCTCTCACGTATGGCGATGAGGCTACTCCGACCGCTGAACGACTACCATCTGTTGCTGGCTCTGGATGGTGACGCCGGCCGCGCCGAGCTGCTCCTTGATCTGCTCGAGGAGCTGGCAGCGCGCGGCCCAGTAGTCGCTGTTCTTCACCCACGGGCGCACGCCCAGGCGCACAGCGCTGTTGCCGAGCTCCAGCACCTCGACGACGGCGGCCGGCGTTTGCAGCACGAGGGAGTGGGCGCTCATCAGGCCCGCCAGCAGCTCGCGAGCCGCACCGATGCTGTCGTCGTAGCTGATGCTGACCTCCAGGTCGATGCGGCGCATCGGATAAGCCGAGTAGTTCCTGATGCTGCTCTTGAGCATCGCCGAGTTCGGCACGGTCACCTGGATGTTGTCGAGGGTGCGTAGCACCGTGCTGAAGACCTGCACCTCCTGAACCGAGCCGCTGACCCCGCCGGCCTCGACGAAGTCGTCGGTCCGGTACGGGCGAAAGATCAGGATCATGACCCCCGAGGCGAGGTTGGCGACGGTGTCCTGCACGGCCAGGCCGAGCGCCACGCCGGCGGCGGCCAGCAGCGCGGTGAGGCCGGTCGTGTGGATGCCGGCCTGGTTCAGGGCAGCGATCAACACCGCCGCCATCGCCCCGAAGAAGATCAGGGTCTGCGCGAAGCGGATCACCATCGGGTCGACGTGGGCGCGCTCCATCGAGCGCGTCGCGGAGCGCATGAGTAGGCGCGCCAGCCAGCGCCCGATCAGGACGGTCAGGATGGCGCTCGCAAAGCCGATGAAGATGGTCAGCACATCACGCTGATCCCAGTCGATGCTGAATGGCAAGCTGTCCATCCCGATCCCTCCGCAGCGTGCTCAGCAGCTCAGCGCCCAGTCACCGCGTCGATCTCCGCGATGGTCTTGTCCAGGTCGGGCACCAGGCGCACATTCAGCGCCTGCTCCAGGGCGTAGCCCACCGCGATCAGCTTGGCGTCCGCGAAGCGCGGGCCGGTGAGGTAGACGCCGGTCGGCTCGTTCGAGCCCTCCAGGCGCCCGGTCGGGATGTTGAGCGCGGGGACGCCAGCGGCCCCGAGGTTGGCGTAGTTCACGCCGAAGAGCAGTACGTCGACGTTGTACGCCTTGGCGACGTCTGAGAGCCACGCCTCGGCGATCGCCCAGTCGCCTGCACGAGCGGCCTGGTATTGCTCGGCGGTAATGGCGGTTGTGGCGGCGCCCTCGACGTAGCCCTGCCCGTAGGGCGCGCGGGCCGCTTTGTCCTCGTTCACGAGGGTCACGACATCGTCGAGCGAGCTGATCGGCGCGGGCGTGCCCAGGCCGCTGAAGAAGCGGCGGATCCCTTCGCGAAACCCGTAGGGGATGTAGGCGACGTACGGGCCTTGGAAGCTCGTCGGCAGCTCGCTCTCTTTGATCGTCACGACCTCGATGCCCTGGCCCTTCAGTGCGTCGATGACCGGCTGCGTCGCGCTCTGGAATATTGGCTGGAGCTGCGCCATCAGCACCTGCAGCTCCTCCGGCGTCGCTGCGGCGAAGCTGCCCGCGCCAAGAGCTCTGTCGATCGTAGCATCGAACATGACCACGCCGACGCGTAGCTTGCGGGCCTCGTCCAGCGAGAGGTACTGCGTGAAGTCGATGGCGGCGAGCTCGGCGGCGGCGGCGGTGTCCGGGTCGTTCGAGTCGGTGGCGGCCAGGGCGCTCAGCAGCACGGCCACGTCGGTCACCGAGCGCCCGATCGGCCCGGCCGTGTCCAGCGTCGGCTCGAGCGGGATGATGTAGTCGCCGCTGACGAGACCCTTGCTGGGCCGCAGCCCGACCACGCCGTTCGCCCGTGAGGGCTGCACAATCGAGCCGGCGGTCTCCGAGCCCACGCTCACGGTCGTCAGCTCGGCAGCGACGGCGACGGCCGAGCCCGAGCTGGAGCCGAGCGTATCGTAGGGGCCGTGGGGGTTGCGGGTCTGCCCGCCGAGGGTCGAGAAGCCGCTCGGCATACAGGGGTCGGTGTAGTTGGCCCACTCGGAGAGGTTGCTCTTGCCGAGGATGACCGCGCCGGCGTCGCGCAGCTGCTGCACCAGGAAGGCGTCGCGGTCAGCCTGCCAGTCCTTCAGGGCGTAGTTGCCGGCGGTGGTGTGCAGCGGCCCCGCCGTGGCGATGTTGTCCTTCAGCAGCACCGGGATACCGTGGAGTGGGCCGCGCACCGTGCCGGCGCCGCGCTCGGCGTCCAGCGCCTGGGCGCTGGTCAGCGCCTCGGGGTTCAGCTCCATCACCGCGTTCAGGCGGCCCTCGTCGTACTGCTGGATGCGTGCGAGGTAGGACAGTACCAGCTGCTCGGAGGTGAGCTGGCCGTCCGCCATCAGGGCCTGGATCTGGAGGATGGTCTTGCCGTCGAGCGCCGTAGCGATGGCGCCAGCCTGCGCGGGGCTGAAGCCCTGCAGCGCCGTGTTGAATGGGCTGAAGTCGAGCGGCCGTTTCACGCTCACCGGCGGGTCGGGGAGCGGGAAGGTGCGGGTCGGGCACTGCACGGCCGCCGCCCTGGCGTTGGCCTGATCGAGGAGCTGCTGGAAGATCGCGACGTCGGTCTCGGCAGGCGCTTCGGACGGGGTGGCGGCGGTCGGTTCGGGCATAGCGGTTGGCTCCTGCGTAGGCGCCGCGGCCGCAGCCGTCGGCGCGACGGTGGCCTCGGGCGGGGCGGCGGGTGAAGGCGTTGGCGACGTGGGCGCCGTGGCCGATTGGGCACAGGCTGTCAGCAGCAGCGCCGCGAGGAGGAAGAGTGCGAGCTTCCTGGTCATGGTGGCTCCTTAGAAGGTTGTTAGGCCGTGTGACGGACACCGAAGTCGACGTCGAGAAAGCGCTCGAGGGCGTTGGAGCGCCAGATCCCGCGCAGCAGGAACATCCAGATTAGCGTGGCGCCGCCGATCAGCCCGAGACTCGCCGGACTCGGCAGCTGCAGCGTCGCCAGCGCGCGCAGCGGCGGGACGAACAGGATCACGCCGAAGAGCAGCAGCGCACCCAGCGCCACCAGGCTCGGGCGCCAGTCGCCCCCGACCTCGTCGGCGCCAGACCACCAGGCCGTGGGCGGCTCGACGAAGACGAACAGCAGCAGGCCGGTGAGGACGAGGAAGATGGCAAGGGCCGACTGGCCGAGGGGCACGGCCGTCCCGTAGATCAGCTCGGTCTCGCCGCCGGGCGTTACCCCGGCGAGGCGCGCCACCGCCTCGATGATGATTGTGCCGAAGAAGACCAGCAGGCCGAAGATGGTCGAGAGCAGCGAGGCCGGGATCAGAAAGCGCAGCAGCCGCGGGATCAGCCCCGTGCGCCCCTCGGGACCGGGCCGCGCCCAGAGCGCCAGCAGCGGCCCCGGGATGCCCACGGTGAACATGGCGACCACGGTCGACTGGGTCAGCACGATCGGGAAGACCTCGCTGCTCACCATCAGCGTCGCGATCATCAGCAGGGCCACCGTCGCGGTGCGGGTGAGGAACAGGCGCAGCACGTCCTGCATGCCGTTGACGATGCGCTGGCCCTCCTCGACCGCCGGCGACAGCACCGCGAACGAGTCCTCGGTCAGCACGATGTCGGCGACGTTGCGCGTGGCCGCACTGCCGCTCTGCATAGCGATGCCGAGGTTGGCCTGCTTGAGCGAGAGCACGTCGTTCACGCCGTCGCCGACCATAGCCACATAGCGGCCGCGCCTGCGCAGCGCCTGCACCAGCCGCTGCTTCTGCTGCGGGGTGATCCGCCCGAAGATCGTCGCCTCCAACGCGGCCTGCTCGAAGGCGGCCTCGCTCATCAGCTCGAGCTCGGGGCCGGAGACGAGCTTGATGTCGCCGGGCAGCCCGGCCTGCTTCGCCAGGGCGGCCACTGTCTCGGGGTTGTCGCCCGAGATGATCTTGGGCTGGACCCCGGCCGCCCGGAAGCGGGCCAGGGTCTCGGCGGCCTCGGGCCGCAGCTCGTCGCTCAGGCTCACCAGGCCCAGCGGTGTGAGCGGGGGCAGCGTCGTCGCGTCGCCCTGGTCGACCAGCAGGGCGGGGTTGGAGGCCCGGGCCAGCAGCAGCACGCGCAGCCCCTTGTCCGACCAGGCCTTGAGTTGGGCCTGCCATGGCGGCGTCTGCTCCGCGGGGAGGTAGGGGCGCAGCATCTCGGCCGCGCCAAGCACGTAGATCCCGGGCCGCGCCTCGTCGGCGAAGGCGATCGCGCTCCACTTGCGCGCCGACGAGAAGGGCACCTCGGCCAGCACCCTGCGCGGCTGGCGCGGCAGGGCCGCCGCGAGCGCCTCGCTGGTCTTGTTGCCCGCCGCGGTGCTCGCCATCATCTCGCCGAGGATGTCCTTGAGCTCGGCCTCGCTCGCGCCGAGGGGATGCACCGCGTTGAAGACGAGCCGGTTGGCCGTCAGCGTGCCGGTCTTGTCCACGCAAAGGGTGTCGATGTTGCTCAGGCTCTCGATTGCGTTGGAGCGCTGCACCAGCACGCCGAACTTGAGGATGCGCAGCGCGCTGATCGCATAGGCCACACTGATCGAGAGGAAGAGGCCGTTGGGGATCAGCCCGGCCGCCGCCGTCGCATCCTGCACGCTCTCGACCAGGCTGCGCGTCTGCACGAAGGCGTTCAGCACCAGCACGACCTCGAGGAAGAGGACGATCAACAGGAAGACGCGCACCAGCACGTTGATCTGACGCTGGAGCGGGGTCTGCTCGCGCTTGTCGCTCTTCGCGCCAGCGGTGATCTGGTTGGCGAGGCTGGCCGCGCCGACCTTCTCGGCCACGTAGAGCAGGCTGCCCGCGACGACGTAGCTGCCCGAGAAGACCTGGTCGCCTGCCGCCTTGGCAATGCGGTCGGCCTCGCCGGTGACCTGTGACTCGTCCAGCTCGGCGCGCCCGTCGCCGACCACGCTGCCGTCGACGATGATCTGGTCGCCGGCACTCACCGTGAGGAGGTCACCGCGTACCACCGCCTCGGGGGCGATGGTCTGCTCCTGCCCGTCGCGGATGACCACGGCCTGCGGGCGATTGAGCAGGGCGATCCGGTCGAGCTGGCGCTTGGCCTGGATCTCCTGGAAACTGCTCACCATGGCGTTGATGAAGACCACGCCGGCCGAGAGCAGGGCGTCCATCGGGCGGCCCAGCAGCAGCAGGGCGATGCCCAGGGCGAAGAGCGTGTTGTTGATGAAGGTGAACACGCTCTCGCGGATGATCTGGCCGTAGCTGCGGGTGGCAACCCCGCCGGCCGTGTTGGTCTCGCCGGCGGCGGTGCGCTGCTGCACCTCGGCGGCGCTCAGGCCGCGCGGCGCCTCGGTGGTCACGGTCGTCTGCATAGATATGCCCCTTCTCACCTCAGGCTTGCGCCAGGTCGTGCAAGACCTGCTCGGCGATAACGCCCGCCGCCCGCGGCCGGCCTACCCGCGCCGCGCCGGCGGCCATATGCGCCAGCAGCTCGGGCTCGCTCAGCAGGTGCAGCGCGACGGCCGGGGCTAGCTCAGGGACGCGCAGCGCCACCCCGGCGCCGGTCGCGGCCAGAAAGTCGGCGTTGGGCTCCTCCTGGCCGGGCAGCGGCGCAATCGCGACCATCGGCCGGCCGCGCGCCAGCACCTCACTCGTGATCAGCCCACCCGGCTTGGAGATCACCAGGTCGCTGGCGACGACCATGTCGTCGACGAAGTCGATCGGCCCATACTTCACCATCCCGACCGTGTCATTGCCCTCCAGGTCGGCCAGCGCCTCCAGCAGGGCCTCGTTGCGCCCGGCGCACACGGCGAGCGTGAGCGGGCGGCCGGCGCCGAGGAGCTGGCTGACGATGAAGTGGATGGCCGCGGGGTCGACCCCGCCCCCAAAGACCGTCAGCAGCGGGCGGTCGGCGGGCAGGCCGCGGCGCGCCCGCACCTCGGCCTGATCCTTCGGGGCGGCGATCGCGGCGCCGACCGGGATGCCCGTGACCTGGATCTGCTCCGGCGCCAGGCCCTGCCAAGTTAGCAGCTGAGCGGTGAAATCGCTGGGCACGAAGTAGCGCGCGACATCGGGGTAGAGCCAGGTGCTGTGGGCCACATAGTCGGTGATCACCGCGTAGAGCGGGCAGCCGAGCGCGCCCTGGACCTTGAGCTGGCTCATCAGGGCCAGCGGCACCGACATCACGGCGATCACGGCGTCCGGGCGCGTCTCGGCCACGTAGCGCTCGAGCTTGCGGAAGAAGACCCGGCCCATCTCGGCGCCGTGCAGGTTGCTGAGCGCAGCCTGGCCCGCATCCGGCGTGTCGGACGAGCGGTAGAGCCTGGCGTAGAGGTTGGCGGCCCGCTCGCTCAGCCCTTTGTAGGCCCCTTTCCACAGGCTGCTGAGCGCGGGGTTGACGAAGTCGAGGCTGTCCTCGACGATGGCCTCAACCCCCGGCAGCTGGGTGAAGGCGGCCCCGAGGGCGCGGGCCGCACTCTGGTGGCCGGTGCCGAGCAGGGCATGCAGGATGAGTACGCGGCGCATATGGTTTTCCCTTTCGCCAGTTTCAATAAGCCGTAGCCAATCGGGGCGCCCCGGCTGACGTGCTAGGCCTGCCCCACGAAGGCGACGATGATCAGCACCAGGCTGCACACCGCCAGCAGCCAGAGCAGGGCCGGGATCAGCACCAGGGTGAGGGCCTTACGGGCGGGTAGGTTCATCCCCGACTGGACGCTCAGGTAGGTCAGGTAGAGGCCGTAGAACGCGACGAAGATCGCCACTGGCGCGGTGAGGCACGAGAAGAAGCCGATCGAGCAGGCATTGACGACCGCCGAGACCACCGAGACCGGCGCCCAGAAGAGCGCCAGGTCATAGGCCAGCTCGCCCAGCCTGCCGGTCCCACCGAGTGCTCGCCCCAGCAGAAAGACGATCCCGAGGTAGGTCAGGAAGCCGATCAGGGTGATCAGCACGTTGGAGATGATCGGGATGCCGGGTGTGGCGGGGGTGAGCAGCTGCTCGAAGGCCAGGTCCTGCCCGGTCGCGGCCTCGATCTTCGCGAGCTCGGCGAAGAGCAGCGCGTACTGGCGCTCCAGGAAGGGGCGCTGGATCAGGTGGGCCAGCCAGCCGATAACGGCAGTGATCGTAGCACCGAGGGTGACGTAGAGCAGAGCCCAGCCGAGGGCGTTGCGCTCGTGCTCCTCGAAGCTGGCCACGGCGGGCCGCGTGACGACCACCCGGCTGCTGTGGAGCATCGTGTTCAGCATTGGCCTACCTCACTCCCTTCGCCCGAAACGCCATCACCAGCTCCATCGTCACCGCAACGGTGGCCGCAAGGTGGCTGCGCCCGTCCGCAAGCTGCGCGTCCGGGTCGAGGTAGCCCCGTGGGCCGTTGTGCAGCATCGGCCCCACCTCGATGCGGCGTAGCTTGCCGCTGGCCAGGGCTCTATTCCAGCGCGAGGAGCGCGCGATCGGCCAGCGGCGCGGGAAGATGTAGTCGGCCACGGCCTGGACCGGGTCGAGCTTGCTGTCAAGGTGAACCACCTCGTCGGCGGCCTCAATCCCGGCGCTGTCGGCCATCACCCCGCCCAGCGAGATCACCTGGAGCGGGCCGGCGAGGGCGGGCTTGAGGTACTGGGCGGAGGCCAGCACCACCTGGCCGCCGCCGCTGTAGCCGATCAGGGTCACCGGCACGCCCGAGCCGGGCTCGTAGCCGGCCTCGAGCAGGTTCTGGAAGATCGAGTTAGCGGTGCCGTAGTTGAACACCGGCCCGTAGCGCCGGTCGGCCGAGACCGCCACCTGGAGCATGTTGCGCCCCTGGATGGCCATCTTGCTGAGGGCGGCGCCTCTGCCCGGCCCTGACTTAACCTGGGTCATCCAGCGCCAGAAGCGCCCCATGCGCTCGTCCTCGGTCAGGCCCACGTTGGTCACCGAGAAGGCGAAGATGTCGTCGATAATGCGCGTGCGCGGCAGGGTCGCCGCGAGGGCGTTTATGTAGCCAAGCTCATACGCCTGGAGGGAGGTGGCCGAGACATCGCCGATCCCCGAGAGGTAGACCACGAAGTGCTCGGCAGGCGTGGCCAGGTCGGCGGGGCTGGGCGGGATAATCACCGGCGGGGCCAGCTCCTCGGCGCCCTCCTCGGGACGGGCGCCCGCCACGCCACTCCCCCCCGACCAGCCGGCCCACCAGGTGAGGGCGCCCAGGGGCGCCAGCACGCCTGCGATCAGCACGCTGAAGACCAGCAGCGCCGCGAGGAACAGCAGCTCGACGCCGAAGGTCTTGAAGAAGGCCAGTAGCCCCTCGACCAGGTAGAGGAAGAGGTTCACGGCTGGCCCCCGTCATCAGGGCTGCGCCGATGGCTCTGCAGCCCGAGCGGCATCGTCGGCACCACATCACGCAGCTGATAGTTCACCTCGCGCCCGGTGACCAGGCGCAGGATCCCGCGGCTGACCAGCGTCGCCGGCCCGGCGGTGAACCAGCGCAGCAGCTGGAAGACGAGCCAGCCCCCGATCGTGCTGAGCGCCGCCTGCGTGAAGGGCAGCCCATACCCGATGCTGATGGCGGCCGTCGTCACCAGCAGACTCAACCCTTGCAGCAGGAGCAGAATGGCCGGGCCAAGGTAGGGGATGAAGGCGAGAAAGGCGAAGAGCAGCGGGATGTAGCCGAGCGCCACCGCCACCAGCACCACCGCCAGCAGCAGCGCCCCGCCGTCATAGAAGAGCTCGAGCACCCCGTCGATCGTGATGGCCCAGATCAGGCCGCCGAAGACGTAGGCGATGGCGGTGAGCAGCAGGGTGATGAAGAAGGGCCTGCGCCCAACCTTGTTGAGGAAGAGGATGACGGCGCGGGTGCCGTAGGTCTCGGAGAGCCCGGCCAGGAAGAAGATCGCGAAGACCATCCACAGGCTGACCGAGTTCAGAACCAGCTCGAGCACATTGCCCTCGAAGCCGGTGACGCTCTGGGTGATCGCCCACAGGGCCAGCAGGGCCTGGAAGAGCGGGCGCATGTCGAAGGGCATGGCGGCTACCTCTGCTCGATCAGCTGCTGCATGATCGGGTAGACCAGATCAGGGTTCGCGGTCTTCTGACGCGGGTCGATGATGTCGTGACCCAGGTGGTCTTCGGCGCTGAAGACGTACTCGTCAACCCGAGCCTGGCCGTGGCTGCGCCAGCGCTTCGCTAGCAGCGCGACGAGCTGGTGGTTGATCACGATATCGGCGGGGTTGTTCACCAGCACGACCTCGCCTGCGGCGGGCGGGCTACGGCGCGCCTCGCGTAGCACGCACTCGCCGAGCAGCATCAGCTCGCCCAGGCTGCGCGAGGCCTTGCGCACGTAGTTGTAGCCGGGCTTTGCGGCAGCCTCGTCGGGAGCATCCTCGAGCATCAGATTGGGCATGCGTACGAGCACATTGCGGATCATGGCCTGGTAGGGCATGGCGAAGCTGCTGATGCCGAGGAAGGGCGCGGCGATGATCACCCGCGCAGCCTCGGGACGGTGCTGGGCGATCCAGGCTGCCACCAGGCCGCCCGCCGAGAGGCCAAAGACGGTCACGCGCCGGCCGAGGCCCGCGGCAATGTCCACGGCCTCGTCGCCAAAGGCAGCCATCTCGGCGGCCCGCAGCCCGCCGAGGGCGTCGGTACGCCGGTCGGCCAGGCCGTTGCGCGGCAGGCGCGGCACCAGTACGGTGTGGCCCGCCGCGTGGAGCCGCTGGCTGAGGGCGTCGAACTGCAGCGGGCAGCTGGTCATGCCGTGCAGGAGCAGCACCACCGAGTCGGTCGGCCCGCCGTGGTCGAGCAGGTACGAGCGGCAGATTGGCAATACGCTGGCATCATCGCGAGCGCCCAAGGCCGCGAAGCGCGCCTGGGCCTCGTCATAGGCTGACGTGGGCCGGGCAGCCGGGCGGATGTGGCGCGTGCGTGGCGGCAGGCCCGCCACGGCACCGAGGCCAAGACCGAGGGTGAGACCCACCCCGCCGACCAGGGAGAGTCGGCGTCGTAGCGTTTGGTCACCTTGCATGGTGTGAGCGTTCCTTCCGTAGAGCCGCAGAGGACGCAGAGGTCTGCACGTACAATTCGCGGCTCTACGCTCTCTGCGTCTCGGTGGTAAAGGTGCGTCTACGGCGTCGGGGCGAACGTGAGCGTGCCGCCATCGGCCAGCAGCTCGATGCGCAGATTGTCGCCGTCGAAGGTATACAGTGCGGCGCCGCCAAGCAGCCGCAGGAACGCATCGCCGCGCGAGTCGTCGCCGCAGGCGGCCAGTGTGGTCAGGCCGATCTCGATGGTCAGTTTCCCGCCCTCGCCCTGGTAGCTCCCCGCGGCCTGGTTGCAATCAGCCGTAATTGCCAGCGTCGCGTCCTCGTTGAAGGTGAGCAGATAGTTGGCCGGATCGGCGAGCGTGAACTGCTCGATTGGCCCGCTGTACCCGACCCACTGCCAGGGGTTCGCCCGCAGCTTCGTCAGCTCCTCGGTGGGCGGCGGGACGGCGGCGGGCGCTGGTGTCGCCGTAGGGGTCGCAGTGGCGGCGGCGGGGTTCTGCCAGAGATTGTCGGGCGGCGCGAGGTCTGGGTACAGGCCGGTCGCGAGCGTCAACGAGGCAATCTCTTTGGCGCTGTTGAGCGTGATCGTCGCCGACGTCGCATCCTCTCGCCAGACCGCCGGGGTCTGATGCAGCGTCTCGCTGGTCGCGTCGGTGTAGGTCACAACGACATCGAAGGGGATGGGTATACCGCCATTGTTCTTGACGGTGACAGCGTACCCGCCATCAGCCTTGGCAACGTCCCCGACGCCGATGTCCATGTAGTCGTATGAGAAGAACCAGCTGTTGAAGAACCAGTTCAGGTCCTCGCCCGACGTAGCGTTGAAGCTGTTGAACATATCCCACGGCAGGGTGTGCTTGCCGTTCCAGCGCGCCATAAACTCGTGCAGACTGGCCTTGAACGCCTCCTCGCCCAGCAGATCCTTGAGCGCCAGGTAGGCCAGCGCTGCCTTGCCGTACTGGTTGTAGGCGAATGCGGATGTACCCGCGCGGAGCATATCCTGCGGCAGGATGATCGGGATGTAGCTGTCGGCGGTGAGACGCTGCCCCGCCCTCTTGGACTGGAAATAGGCATCCGCTTGCTCCTGGCCGAGCAGATCGATCGCCAGGAGATAGTCGAAGGCCGTTGTCCAACCCTCGTCCATAAAGGGGTAGCGCCGCTCGTCGGTGCCCATATAGAAGGGGAACCAGCTATGCAGGATCTCGTGGCCCGCGATCAGGCCGACGGTAAACGGTTCCGGCGCCTCCGCCGAGTCGTTCACCATCATGGGGTACTCTTCGTCCGCGCCGCCGACAAAGATCGAGGTCTTGCTGTAGGGGTAGGGCACGCCTGGCCACTTGGTCGACGCGAACACGAGCGCGCGTTTGCCGTCCTCGACGATCGTCTTGTACAGGGTGGCAGAGTCGGGATAGGCGCCTTGCACGCCGGCCCGGCGACCCGTCGTCGGATCGACCACCACGCTGCCCGCGTCCCAGTTGTAGTGGTCGCTCAACCCGATCGCGATATCGCGCACATTCTCGGCCTGCCATTTCCAGGTGACCGTGTCGCTCTGGGCGGTGACCTGGCCCCCTTGCGCCTCCGCGACGGTGGCGATGCTGATCGTCTCGTCGCTGGTCTGCGAGTCCATCAACCGTTGCGCGTAGGTCGGTTGGAGTACCTCGGCGGGGTTTTGCAGATCGCCAGTGGCCCAGACGAGATAGTTCTTGGGGACGCTGACCTCGAACGTGTAATCGTTGAAGTCGTCGTAAAACTCGCTCCCCAGCAGAAATTCCGCTGTGTCCCACTCGCCGGCATCATTAATGACGGCGACGCGAGGGTAAAAATAGGCCAGGTAGAAGGTTGTGTCATCCACCGCGCCTTCCTTCCAGCCGTTGGCATCGGCCAGCTCATAGCTCCAGCGGAACGAAAACGTGATCGAGCTGCCGGGCGGCAAGGGCTGCTCGAGCTGGAGCACGGCGAGCGTGGAGGTGGCCTTGCCCGGCCACGGCTTGACTTCGCCATTGACCTGGAACTCGTCAAGCGCAATGCCGGGGGAATAGAAGCGCTCCATTGGCGGGAAGGTCGCGTTGCGATCTGCCTCGGGGTTGTGCGCGTTGAGATAGGTGCGGAACACAATGCTCGGCAGCGGATAGGGGCTCTGGTTGAAGTAGGTGATCACCTCAGTCGCAGCGAC
>JAAXUL010000525.1 GCA_013336035.1 Chloroflexales bacterium | reverse complement strand
TCTGGTTGTGGCTTTAGCACCTTCAGCCTACCACAGGTGAGGGGTCCTTTGCGCGTTACGACGCGCTAAAGCCCTCTACTGGCACCCCCGCTGACCTCCTTCGTTGGAATATTGGAGAGCTTCTAAGGCCACCAGGCGCGCCTGTATAGCTCCATAGGCCGCGACCTCGATTACTGTCGGTTGGCTCATATGGTTATTCACCACAAAGGCACAAAGCGCACAAAGGCCGGACAATTATAGCGGAGGCTTTGTGTCCTTTGTGCCTTTGTGGTTGCTCTAAAGCCCTCTTTCGCCGACGAAGGCGCGGAGGCGCTGCGCGAATAACCCGCGCCCGCCTGCAACCAGCGGGGCGCCGAGGCTGAAGATGCGCCCGAGCTGAGCGGGGCTGAGCTTCGTGGCGTCCAGCTCGTCGATCTCGTCGTTCCCTGGCCCGTGGTCGGCGCTGCGTAGCTGGGCCAGGTGGGCGACCTGCCGCGCGGCTGGGAGCCCGCCCAGAATCTGCCGCACCCGCTCGGCGAAGCGCGCCGGGTCGCCCGCGTGGTCGAGGTAGGCCAGCAGCACGCGCTGCTCGTCGCGGGTGAGCACCTGGAGCTGGTCGGCCAGCGTATCAGCCAGGCCCGAGTCGAGGGCTTCAGCCCAGGCCATGCCGATCACGTGGCCACTAAAGAGGGCGCCGCACACCGCCTCGGCCTGGGCCGTGCCGAGCTGGCGGTAGACGCGGATGGCGCCGAAGCTGCGCCAGAAGGAGCTCAGGGCCGCCTCGCCGTCGGTGTCGTCCCACGTCAGGGCATAGCCGGGCGCCCCGCCGGGCTCCGGCTCGGCCCGCGTGATCGTGACGACATCCTCCCAGATCAGCCGGCCCTCGGCGGCGTGTTCGGCGATCTCGAGCAGGCCCTGCGCATCGAGATGGCGCAGCGCCCGCGTGGCCGCCGCCCCGCGCTCCGCGTCGGCCAGATCCCGCCCCGGCGGCAGCACGTCGATGAAGGTGAAGCGGCGCTTCATCGCCTCGCTGATCTGGTTGAGGAAGTGGCGGTCGAAGCTGTTGAGCGTACCGATGATGCGGAAGTCGCGCGGCAGCGGCACGCTCGCCTCGCCGTCGTCAGTCGGCACGGCCAGCGGGCTGCGCTGGCCGCCCAGCGTGGTCAGCAGGCTGCCGAAGGCGGCGTCGATTGGCGCGCGGGTGAACTCATCGATCACCAGCCAGCGCCCGCGGCAGCGGGCAGCGCCATCGAGCACCTCCTGCCGCTGGAAGGTCGCCGGCGGGGCGATGCCATCGTAGCCGACGTAGTTGCTCAGCACCGCCCGGGTGAGGCAGCCGTGGCGCACCTGGTAGACCAGGGCCGAGCGCCCATCCTCGCGGAGCACCTGGGGCGTGATGCCGCCGATCACGTTGCGGACGCCCCAGTCCTCGGTGGCGGTGACCACCTCGGCCACGTAGCCGTCCCGGTAGACCTTCCGCTCCTCGGGTGGCGCTATCGGCGAGACGCGCGGGTCGGTGCCGAGGGTAAGCTGGATGACCGCGTCGGCGTCACGCCAGAGCACGCGGGGTAGCAGCTTCGCCAGGTGGGTCTTCCCAGTGCCGGGCGGGCCGCTGAGGATGACGTGGTGGCCCGCGACCAGCGCCCGGTAGATGCGCATGATTGTCGTGCGCTCGATCAACAGCTCGCGCTGGATCTCGGCGATCCGGTCCTCCAGGACCGTGGGGTCGAGGGGCGGCAGGGCGTCGTCGCTGATCGGCGGGAGATCGGCCTGGCCGGCCCGCGCCTGGGTGAGGTAGCCGAGGAAGGTGTTGAGCGCCCGGGCGCAGTCGTTCTCCGCGGCGAGGGGGCTCAGGGCGTCGGGGAGGGCCTGCCAGCGCCCATCGCCTGCCGGTCGCGCCAGCCCGGCCTCCTGGTACCAGGCCAGCAGCGCCTCCTGGTACGGCCACGCGGCGGTGGGGTGGGGATCACCGTCGAGCGGCGCGCGCAGGGCCGGCAGCTCGTGGCTCCCATCGCCGAGGGGCACGAGCAGGGCCAGGGCGGCGTAGCGCAGCACCTGGCTCTCGATAGCGCCATCGAGGTATGGCCAGCGACCGTAGGTGCCGCTCGCGTCGATCGGCGTGAGCAGTCTCAGCCGCAGGAGGTCGCCAGCGAGGGCCTCAGGATCAGGTGGGGTGGCCAGGTTGGCGATCGGCGGGCTGACACGGCCGAGCCGCTCGACGATCTGGGCCGGCGTATAGCTGGGACCGTCGAGCAGGGCGACGAGGCGCACGTAGGGCTTCAGCGCCGTGCCGAGGGTGCGCGGCAGCGGCCCGGCTGGGGGCAGCGGGCTCACCGTCCCGTCGCGGATGGCGTAGAGGCCGTGCCCGGGCCCGTAGCGCTGGTCGAGGGCGGCGCGGATCTGGGCCAGGTCGCGGTCCACGTCGCCCGAGGGGGCGGTGACCAGTTCGCGGAAGTGGTCCACGTACATGCGCTTGTGCTCGCGCGAGACGATCGCCTCGAAGGCGTCGGGGTGGACGATGTGCAGCAGGGCCTCGCGCTGGGCGTAGGCCCTGCTGATCGGGAGCGCGAAGACCATGGTCTTGAAGGCCCACGGGTCGGCGAGGAGTTGATCACACGCCTCTGGAGACAGGCCCTTCCAGGCGCGGGCGAAGTCGATCAGGAACCAGAGCTGGAAGGGCCGGTAGGTCAGGAAGGCGGTGCCCACCCGCGCGAGGCCGGCGTCGAGGGCCGCATCAAGCTCCGGCGGGATGGCCACCGAGGTCGGCGACCAGCTGAGCACGCGGCGGATCAGGATGCGCTTGGCGCCCCCATTGATGTTGCCGCGGGCGATCAGCAGGTGGACATAGATCAGCTCGGCGGCGAGCTGAAAGATCGCGTGGTCAGCGCCGGCGAGCTGCTTCTGGAACTTCTGCTCGAAGCTGCCGCCGCTCTCGTCGGGGTTGTCGTTGAAGCGGCGGTGCAGCTCGTCGAGGTTCGCCCGCGTCCAGATCGCGACCCCGGGCGTGAAGAGCGAGCGGTCCTCGCGCAGGCACAGCTCGACGAAGGCCCGGGCGGCGTCGTAAAAGGGCTGCGAGGCAGGGAGGTTGACGCGGGGCATAGAAGTCCTCCTACCAGCCCGCGTCGCACGACGCGCACATCGTACGGCGCGGATGAGGGATTGGTGTTCCTGGTCGCACTACGTCCAGGCGCCCTCCGGTTGATCGCATTTAGCCTGGGGGCCTTTAGCGCCCAACGCTCACTTCTGGATAAGTGGCAGGTACAACTGAGTTCTCATCGGCTCGAACACCCAGAACTCAGTGAAGTGGTCGAGCTCGGCCGATAACTGGTGCGCTACGCCGTCGACAGTAGTGGGGACCGTGATCCACGCTGCCTTCGCCTCGTCCCAGTATGCGATGGCGAGCTTCGCGGGTTGAACGCCGGCCGTGACAATCCCGGCGTCGTAGTCAACCCGCAGGGTGTACGACCTGGCAAATTGGCGAACCGGCTGACCATCGAGTGTGGCACCTTCAAGACGGAATGAGGCAACGCTTGCCCGCGCGCCGGCACCATCGTGTAGGGTCTCCTGCTGCGGGATGTGTGTCACGATGGTTGCCGTGGCTACTGCATTGCTCGGGAACTCGACGCTAACCCCCTCACCGACGAACAAGGTCCCCGCCGGGCTCAGAGGTGCCGATGTCGCCCGGGGCGTGTATGTCGGGTCGAACTCAAACGTCGTGTCAGCGAAGCCGGCGGTATTGGTGTTGCGTAGATAGAAGTGGTCGGTGGCCGGGTCGTACAGACCGATGGTGTCCGTCCCGTCGCCATTCCAATCGCCCGCTAGTGGCAGCCAGCCCTTGCCGCCGTCACCGTAGTTGACGTGCACATCGGCGACGCCGGCCGTGTTGCTGTTGCGCAGGTAGAAGTCGCTGGTGACCGGGTCGTACAGGCCGATGCTGTCCGTCCCCTCGCCGTCCCAGTCACCCGCAAGTGGCCGCCAACCCTTACCGATGCTGTCTCCGTAGGAGAAGGTTCTATCGGCGGGGCCTGTCGTGTTGCTATCGCGCAGATCCATCACGTCTGCGCCCGGGTCGTAGAGGCCCACCGATGCCGCTTTATCGCCGTTCCAATCGCCGCTGAGAGGGCTCCACGAGTCCTCACTATGGTCGTAGCGGATCGTCACATCGGCGAAGCCGGGGGTGTTGCTGTTGCGCAGGTAGAAGGCGCTGGCGGCCGGGTCGTAGAGGGCGATGGTGGAGTCACCTGTTGCGTCCCAGTCGCCCGCGAGCGGCAGCCAGCCCTTGCCGCCGTCACCGTAGTTGACGCGCACATCGGCGACACCGGCCGTGTTGCTGTTGCGCAGGTGGAAGTCGCTGGCGGCCGGGTCGTACAGGCCGATGCTGTCAACCCGGTCGCCGTTCCAGTCGCCCGTGAGCGGCAGCCAGCCCTTGCCGCCATCGCCGTAGTTGACGTGTATATCGGCGACGCCGGCCGTATTGCTGTTGCGCAGGTAGAAGTCGCTGGTGGCCGGGTCGTACAGGCCGATGCTGTCAACCCCGTCGCCATTCCAGTCGCCCGCGAGCGGCAGCCAGCCCTTGCCGCCGTCGCCGTAGTTGACGCGCACATCGGCGACGCCGGCCGTATTGCTGTTGCGCAGGTAGAAGTCGCTGGCGGCCGGGTCGTACAGGCCGATGCTGTCAATCCCGTCGCCGTCCCAGTCGCCCGCAAGCGGAAGCCAGCCCTTGCCGCCATCGCCATACGTAAAGACGACGCTCGCTCCCCTCGCGGTGTTGGTGTTGCGCAGGAAGAACTTTGCGGTCGTGTAGTCGTAGCCGCCGATGGTGTCAATCCCGTCGCCATTCCAGTCCCCGGCGACCTGCGCTACACCAGAAGGGATGGGCGTCGAGGCGCCGCCACCCACGCTGTACGTGGGCGGGTTGGTCGTCCATAGATGGTTGCTGTTGCTCAAGAGGCCGTTGGTGCCGTTGGGGTCAGGGTAGACACCGCGGGTTGTGTAGTGGCCGTAGGGATCAACGAAGGAGTTGCCAACCTTGACTTCGAAGTGGAGATGGACCAGGCCAGGTTGACCGGTTCCAGTATCGCCCGCTACACCCAGCTTCTGGCCACGAGTCACGCGCTTCCCAACCTGGATCCCGGCCTCGAAGTAGGCAAGGTGGTTGTAGCCAACGTAGTAGGTGACGCCATTGATCGGGTCGGACTTGATGCGCAGGCCTGTGCCGCTGTTGGTCCAGGTGACGGCAATCTCGCCATCGATCGCCGCCAGCACATCAAAAGGCTGCCAGCTGGTATATGGGTAGAGGGCTCCGCTGGGCATCTTGATATAGTCGATGCCCCTGTGATCGCAGGGTTTCATATTCGAGGTGGGCTGGAAGTCGTAGCACCAGCCCTGGACGATCTTCATATCGGAATGGTGCGGGAATGGGAAGGTGAGCAGCGGTACGGCGGCGCCCGCCGCGGGCTGGGCAGCGACACCCAGGCTCATAGCAATCAGGATGGCCGTGATGATGATGCGAAGTCGAGTGAGCATACTGTTATCCTGACAGCTGTATAGCCACGATACGATAGCGACGTTGTCGAGATGATTGCTCAGACCTGCCGGGGGGTGTCTGAGTGCTGCGATCGTCTGCCGAAAAGTTCCCGCACAGCGAACCCATCATCCTTTCCTCTTATGCGCTACTGCGTTTATTCGTTCCCTACCCGTGCTCCCGGTCCCACGCCTCCAGCACCAGCCGTCTCGTCCGGTACTCCCCGTAGAGCTTGGTCTCCTTCTCCTTGAGCACCCGAAACGTCTCGCCGGGGAACTCTGGCCCGTAGACGTCCGCCGGGTCGAGGATGTAGCGCAGCTCGTCCCGCGTCAGCCCGTAGAGCCGCGCGATCCGCGCGTCGAGCTCGGCGCGGGCCAGCGCCCGCCGCCCCTCGTCCCAGCGGTACGGCGGCAGCGGGAAGCGGTATGTGTCAAGTGCCTTTGAACAGGAGTCTAGGCGAAATTCGGTGCGTAGCTGACCTCCACGCTCAGCACCTCCGGG
>JAAXUL010000059.1:297-17678 GCA_013336035.1 Chloroflexales bacterium | reverse complement strand
CTCGCGCGGCTGCTCCGGCTCGCGCGTTGGCTTCAACTCGCGCGTTGGCTCCGGCTCACGCGGCTGCTCCGGCTCGCGCGGCTGCTCCGGCTCGCGCGGCTGCTCCGGCTCGCGAGCGTCGCCAGTATCCGGCGTCCTGACAGGCTCATGGATCTCGCCCGAGCCTGGCGTCCTTTCAGGCACGGGGGGGTGGACCTCGGGCGTCTCGCTTGCCACCGGCGTCTCGCTGGGGGCTGGCGACGCTGTATCGGCGGGCGCCTGTACCAGCAGCGGCGGCACAAGGGTGCTGGTTGGGCCGGGTCGTAGCCGAGGCGCAGCCGTTGGGGGCGCCGTCGGTGCGAGCGTAGGCACCGGCGTGCTAGTCGAGCGCGGGCTTGCTGTAGCAGCCGCGGTCTCGAGCTTGGGTATCTGGGTCGTGGTGGGCGCGCTGGTGGCCGTGGCCGAGGGGCTGGGCGAGGCCATAGGTCGAGAAGTCGAGCCGGGCATAGCATTGGGCTCGCCGAATTGCTCCGCGGCCTCGCTACTGGCGACGAGGGCCGCGCTCAGGGCCTCGCGGGCAGGGCGGGCAGAGGCCGTAGCGATGGCTGCGTCGAAGCCCGCCCGATGGACATTCAGCTCATCCATGTAGCGAGACCTCAGCGCGGCGCGGCGCGGGTCTGGGGCAGCGGCGATCGCATCGGCTGCGCGGCCATAATCAGCCTTCAGGTCAGCGATCAGGCCAGGCTCGATCGAGCGACCGGCACGGCTAAGGGCGGTAATCTCGCCAGCGCGTCGAGTGGCCAGGCGCAAGCTGAGCTCGGCCCGCGCGGCGGGATCGCTCGTAAGACGAAGGCTGGCGCTCTCTCCGGCCCGCTTCAGGCCGTAGAGCGGGTCGCCCGGCAGGCTCTTCTCGGCCAGGGCGACACCGCCGCCAAGGAGTGTGAGGGCCAGGACGAGGGCCACGGCCAGGCGCAGCCCCAGGCCACCCCAGCCCCACCCGCCCCGCTGCTGATAGGTCTGGCGCAGCGCCAGGCGTGCCCGGGTGCGCGCCGCCGCCCTGACCTGGGGCGAGAGGGCCGGGGGCTGCCAGCCCCGCAGGAAGATACGCGCGGAGAGCAGCGGCTCGAGCTCAGCCGCATACTGCGGGTAATCCCGCAGAATCAACTCGGGCGGCTCGCCTGCACCTAGACGAGTAAGCGCCTGCTCAAGGGCGATGTCAATGCTGTCGGGTAGGTCGTCCATACGAACAGGCGCTTTCACACTCCTGGGCTGCTTTTACTGTCGCTCGATGCCGAGGAGTCGGGCCAGGGTTTTCAGGGCCCGGTGCTGCATCACCTTGACGGCCCCCTCGCTGCGGCCAGTGAGGGCGGCCACCTCGGCATTGCTCCGCTCCTCGAAGAAGCGCATAACCACAACCTCGCGCTGGTCAGGCGTAAGTCGTTCGATAGCGGCGTGCAGGGCCTCAGCCTCGCTGGCAACGATAATCTGCTCGTCAGGTGCGGGGTCGTGCGAGACGATCTCAATATCGAGGGACACCCCTGGGCCGCCGCGGCGGCGCACGCTGTCGATCACCATGTTATAGGCGATCCTGTAGAGCCAGGCGGCGAAGGCCGCATCGACCCCGCTTGGCGGCGGGCGAAAGCTGCCCAGACGCTCAACCACCCGCAGCCACAGATCGCCGTGCAACTCCTCGGCCTGGCTCGCGTCCCCGCTACGGGCGTAAATGTAGCGAAAGAGCGGGTCGGCGAACCGATGGTAGATCAGATCAAAGGCGCGCTGGTCGCCCCTCTGTGCCCTGGCAAGGACCTCGCTGAGATTAGCCTCCCAGCCTGCCACAGCCCCCCCTTATGCTCAATTGCCAGAAGAAACGGAGGACCCTATAGTAAAGTTACGGGCGCGGCTAATAAAGGCTCAGTCTTCGTCTTTCCCGAGGCTACCGCGCCCTATGCCCGCCGCGCGGCGATCAGCGCCAGCTCGCTCACCGATGGGTGGGGGCCGAAGATCGCGCATAGCTCATCGATGCGCAGCCCAGCCCGCCGGGCCACGGCCAGGGGCGCAAGGATCTCGGCGGCGCGGGGGGCCACCGCGACCGCCCCCGCGACGCGGCCCCCGTGGTCCCATGCCAGGGTCAGGAAGCCATCGGTCGCGTCCATCACATGGGCCGCCAGGCTATCGGCCAGCGAGACGGTCACGCTGCCGGCGGCGCCCTCGGTCGTCAGCCGCCCAATCTTCGCCGCCTGCGGCCCTTCCATAAAGGCGAGCACAATATCGTGGACATCGGCGGGCTCGCTCGAGCGGCGGACGGCGTGCAGGGCCGCGGCGCGGGCCTGGGCCTGGGCGACGCTGGCCGCGACGGGCGCCAGCGCATCGCCGACCAGATAGACCCCGTGCAGCTTCGTCTGTCCGTACACATCCACGGCGGCCTTATCGGCGGGCAGCCCCACGGCATCGAGGTCGGGGCGTCGCCCGAAGGCGAGGAGCGCCACATCAGCGCCGTGGCGATCGCCGTTCGCCGTCACAGCCGTCACGCCGTCCAGGCGGGCGGCGAGGCGCGTCACGCGGCTATTCGACGACACGCGCACGCCCTGGCGCTCGAGCAGCCGCGTCAGGTAGCCGTCCACCTCGGAGGCAACCCCGCTCCGCGGCGACTCCTCGGGCACGAGCCAGGTCACCGCGGTGCCGAGCAGGCTCAGGGTATGGCAGAGCTCGAAGCCGATCGGCCCATCGCCGACCACCAGGGCGCGCGCGGGCAGCGTGCGCAGCCCGGCCAGATCCTCGGCGGCCAGCACGCGCTCGCCGTCGGGGGCCAGCGAGGACGGCAGAGCCAGGGTCGCGCCGGCGGCGATGATCACCGCGTCGGCATCGAGCCGCGAGCGGGAGCCGTCGGCCGCCTCGACAAGCACGGCGCTCGACCCGTCGAGCCGCCCGCGCCCGGGCAGCAGGTCGACGTCGAGAGCGGCAAGGTCGGCCGCGCAGCGGGCCTGCCAGCCCTCGAGCGCGCGGGTGGCCCGCGCGCTGATCGCCTCGAGGTCGCGCTCTCCCGCGACGGCCGCCGCCAGCCATGTCCGACCCGCCAGCGGACTCCAGGCCCCGGGCAGGCCATCGCCCACCAGAGTGACATCCGCGTGGGGCGCCGCCGCGCGCGCCGCCTCGATCCCCGCCGGGCCACCGCCAATGATCACGATCCGCATCGCCAGTCCCCTTTCGCGTTCACGGAATGTTATAGCACATTTGGCGTCACAGAGGGAAACCTCTGGTAGCCGGAGGAGCGACTGCACAAGACATAAAATCCTTGACGCGCCTATGGCGCATTGTTATAATGCTTGCACCTGAACTATCAGGCACTCCTCACGAAGACTCCCAGAGATCTAAAGCTGTATAGCGCAGTGTCGCGGGGGTCACCCTGGCGTTGCCCCCGGGCTCCATGCTATACGCAATCTGCGCGACACCGCGAAGCTAGAGATCCCAGACAGCACGTTAGCAACTACCGCCCGCAGTTCGCACGTTAACCCGAACGCCAGGCCCACGGCGCGAGCCGCGCGGCGGCCTAGCTGTCTCCCCGCGAGGTGGGCTCGCGGCAAGGCAGAGGCCCTCAGCAGGAGGATGAGTACATGACCACAGTCACCGGCGCCTCGCTGATGCAATTCATCGGCGAGATTCAGGACCGCAAACAGTTCCAGCAGCTCAACTGGCGCGGAACGTTCGCGGACTATCTGGATCTTGTCGCGCGTGACACCAAGGTGACCCGCAACGCGTTCCAACGGATCTACGACATGATTATGTCGTATGGAACCGAGGAGTTCATCGACGCCAAGAAGCGACTCATCCGCTACAAGTTCTTCTCTGACGAGACGTTCGATGGCGATGACGCGATCTTCGGCCTCGAGATCCCCCTGATGCGCCTGGTGAACTTCTTCAAGGGCGCCGCCAAAGGCTACGGCACCGAGAAGCGCGTCCTCCTGCTCCACGGCCCGGTGGGCTCCTCTAAGTCCACAATCGTGCGCCGCCTTAAGAAGGGCCTCGAGCACTACTCGAAGACCGACGATGGCGCGGTCTACACCTACGACTGGTACCTCGGCACGATCGAGAACCCCGCCACCTTCGACTGGCGCCAGGTGCCCGAGGGCGAGTGGGAGAAGTGCCCCATGCACGAGGAGCCCCTGCACCTCGTGCCCGCCGAGCACCGCGAGCTCTTCCTCAGCAAGCTCAACGAGGGCCGCCCCGACGATGACCAGATCCACATCGGCGGCGACCTCTGCCCCGTCTGCCGCTTCCACTTCCGCGAGCTGATGCGCCGCTACGACGGCGACTGGACGATGGTCGTCAAGCATATGCGCATCCGCCGCCTGCTCTTCAGCGAGCAGGACCGGGTCGGCATCGGCACCTTCCAGCCCAAGGACGAGAAGAACCAGGACTCGACCGAGCTCACCGGCGACATCAACTACCGCAAGATCGCCATCTACGGCTCGGACTCGGACCCGCGCGCCTTCAACTTTGATGGCGAGTTCAATATCGCCAATCGCGGGATCATCGAGTTCGTCGAGATGCTCAAGCTCGACGTGGCCTTCCTCTACGACCTGCTCGGCGCCAGCCAGGAGCACCGCATCAAGTCGAAGAAGTTCGCCCAGACCGACATCGACGAGGTGATCATCGGCCACACCAACGAGCCCGAGTACCGCCGCCTCGAGAATAACGAGTTCATGGAGGCCCTCAAGGACCGCACTGTCCGCATCGACATCCCCTACGTCACCCGCCTGCGCGACGAGGAGCGCATCTACAACCGCGACTTCAACCGCAAGCGCGTGCGTGTCCATATCGCCCCCCACACCCTCGAGGTCGCCGCGATGTGGGCTGTGCTCACCCGCCTCGAGGACCCCAAGAAGCCCAACCTCAACCTGCTCCAGAAGCTCAAGCTCTACAACGGCAAGAGCCTGCCCGGCTTCACCGAGGACAATATCAAAGAGCTGCGCAAAGAGGCCATCCGCGAGGGCATGGAGGGCATCTCGGCCCGCTATATCCAGGACAAGATCTCGAACGCGCTGGTGACCAACCAGGAGGAGGGCTACATCAACCCCTTCATGGTCATCAACGAGCTCGAGGGCGGCCTGAAGAACCATGCCCTGATCAACTCCGAAGATGATCGCAAGCGCTACCGCGACCTGCTGGCCACCGTGCGCGAGGAGTACACCGAGATCGTCAAGAACGAGGTGCAGCGCGCGATCTCGGCCGACGAGGAGGCCATCAAGCGCCTCTGCGGCAACTACATCGACAATATCAAGGCCTACACCCAGCGCGAGAAGCTGCGCAACCGCTACACCGGCCAGTACGAGGAGCCCGACGAGCGCCTGATGCGCAGCATCGAGGAGAAGATCGACATCCCCGAGTCGCGCAAGGACGACTTCCGCCGCGAGATCATGAACTACATCGGCGCCCTGGCCATCGAGGGCAAGACCTTCGACTACCGCACCAACGAGCGCCTGCACAAGGCCCTCGAGCTGAAGCTGTTCGAGGACCAGAAGGACAGTATCAAGCTCACCTCGCTCGTCTCTCGGGTGATCGATAAGGATACCCAGGAGAAGATCGATGTGGTCAAGGCCCGCCTGATCCGCGACTTCGGCTACAACGAGCAGAGCGCTACCGACGTGCTCAATTATGTGGCGTCGATCTTCGCCCGCGGCGATACCCGAGGGAACTACTAGGAGCCCCCCCACCCCCGCCGTGGTCGCGGCCCCCCCTCTCTCGCATGCGGGAGAGGGGGGTGGGGAGTGAGGGCCTTCAACGCTTATGTCCATGAAACGTGTTGACCGCGACCTCGGGCGCTTCCGCCAGATCGTGCGCGGCAAGATCAAAAAAGATCTGCGCAAGTACATGTCCCACGGGGAGATGATCGGGCGCCAGGGGAAGCGCTTCGTCTCTATCCCTGTGCCGCAGATCGACATCCCCCAGTTTCGCTACGGCGCTAAGCAGGGCGGCGGCGTGGGCCAGGGCGACGGCGACGTAGGCGACCCGATCGGCCAGGGCGATGGGCAGCAGGGCCAGGGCCAGGCCGGCTCGGAGCCCGGCAAGCACACCCTCGAGGTCGATGTCTCGCTCGACGAGCTGGCCGCGATCCTCGGCGAAGAGCTGCAGCTGCCTAATATCCAGCCCAAGGGCAAGAAGAACATCGTCAGCGAGAAGGACAAGTACAGCGGCATCCGCCGCACCGGCCCCAACTCGCTGCGTCACTTCAAGCGCACCTACCGCGAGGCCCTGCGCCGCCAGATCTCGGCCGGCGACTACAACTCCATCGACCCGATCGTCGTGCCGATCCGCGACGATATGCGCTACCGCTCCTGGAAGGAGACAATGCTCCCCGAGAGCAACGCCGTCATTATCTACATGATGGACGTCTCGGGCTCGATGGGCACCGAGCAGAAGGAGCTGGTCCGCATCACCGCCTTCTGGATCGAGACCTGGCTGCGCTCGCAGTACAAAGAGATCGACATCCGCTACATCGTCCACGACGCGGCGGCCAAAGAGGTTGACCAGGAGACCTTCTACCACATCCGCGAGGGCGGCGGCACCAAGATCTCCTCGGCCTACAAGCTCTGCAACCGGCTGATCGACGAGCGCTACCCCGCCACCGAGTGGAACATCTACCCCTTCCACTTCTCGGACGGCGACAACTGGGGCGGCGGCGACACCCGCGAGTGCATCGACCTGCTCAAGAAAGAGCTGCTGCCCAAGGTCAACCTCTTCTGCTACGGGCAGGTCCGCTCGCTGTACGGCTCGGGGCGCTTCGCCCACGACCTCGAGGAGTACCTGGGCAGCGACGAGCGCATCGTTATCTCCGAGATCGCCGAGCGGGACGACGTCTACGATACGATTAAGGACTTCCTGGGTAAAGGGAAATAGGATGAAGGGGAGGTCGTAGGGGGAGCCTGGCTCGCCCACGACCTTCTCATGAGCTTTATGAAGAGCACCCGCCTGCCCCCGCAGCTAGAGGCCGCCCGCGAGGAGATCGAGCAGATCGCCCGCGACTATGGGCTCGACTTCTTCCCGATCATCTACGAGGTCCTCGACTACCGCACCCTCTATGAGACGGCCGCCTTCGGCGGCTTCCCCACACGCTACCCTCACTGGCGCTTTGGCATGGACTTCGACCAGCTGCTCAAAGGTCACATCTGGGCGGGGGCGACGATCTACGAGATGGTGGTCAACACCAACCCCTCGTACTCCTACCTGCTCGAGGGCAACGAGGATGTGACCCAGAAGATGGTCATGGCCCACGTCACCGGCCACGTCGACTTCTTCAAGCATAATATGTGGTTCGCCCACACGAACCGTAAGATGCTCGACGTTATGGCCAACCACGCCACCCGCATCCAGCGCATCGTCGACCGCGTGGGCTACGACCTGGTCGAGGACTTCATCGACACCTGCCTGTCACTCGAGAACTTGATCGACTACCACTCGCCCTACATCCGCCGCCCCGAGGCCCAGAGCCATAAGCCGATCGTCGGCGAGGATGAGCCCGACACCGTCGAGGGCCTCAGGGTCGAGCGGGAGTACATGCGCGATTATATTAACCCGCCCGAGTACCTCGAGCTCCAGCGCAAGAAGCTCGAGGCCGAGCGGGCGAAGCAGCGGCGCTTCCCCGAGAACCCCCAGAAGGACATCCTGCTCTTCCTGATGAACTACGCGCCCCTCGAGCGCTGGCAGCACACCGTGCTCGAGATTGTGCGCGACGAGGCCTACTACTTCGCCCCCCAGGGCATGACCAAGATCCTCAACGAGGGCTGGGCCTCGTTCTGGCACTCCACGATCATGACCCAGAAGGTCGCCTCGGCCTCAGAGATAATCTCGTTCGCCGATCTGCACTCGGGCATCGTCGCGACGGGCGGCGGGCGCCTCAACCCCTACAAGCTGGGCCTCGAGCTGCTGCGCGATGTCGAGGACCGCTGGAACAAGGGCAAGTTCGGCAAAGAGTACGATGAGTGCGAGGATATCCGGGAGAAGAAGATCTGGGACCGCGGCCTCGGGCTGGGCCGCCAGAAGATCTTCGAGATCCGCAAGCTCTACAACGATGTCACCTTCATCGACGAGTTCCTCTCCCCCGAGTTCGTGATCGACAATAAACTCTTCACCTTCCGCTACAACCGCGACACCGACCTCTACGAGATCGCCTCGCGCGAGTTCCGCGAGATCAAAGAGAAGCTGCTCTTCCGCCTGACCAACTTCGGCCAGCCCTTCATCTACGTCGAGGACGGCAACTACAACAATCGCGGCGAGATGTACCTGCGCCATCGCCACGAGGGCGTGGACCTGAAGATGGACTACGCGCGCGACACGATGCGCAATCTGCATAAGATCTGGACCCGCCCCATCCACCTCGAGACGATCATCGACGAGAAGAAGCGCCTGCTCTCATTCGACGGCAGCGACTTCACCGAGCGAAGGATCGATTAGTGGTCGGACAATCTGGTTGTGAGGGATGGGTTTTTCGGGGAGGGCTTGCCCTCCCCGTGCCGATCCCGAGTGCTACCCCCCTATGCCCACGACAGTAGGCGCGCTCCTCCGCGCCGCCACAGCCGAGCTGAGCGCCGCCAGCCCTACCGCCCGTCTCGACGCCGAGCTGCTGCTCGCCCACGTCCTCGCCTGGCCTCGGGCGCGCCTCCTCGCCGAGCGCGAGCAGCGGCCCACCGGCGAGCAGACGGCCGCTTTCGCAGCCCTGCTCGCCCGCCGCGCCGCCGGCGAGCCGATCGCCTATCTGACCGGCCACAAAGAGTTCTACGGCCTCGCACTCGAGGTCACCCCCGACACCCTGGTGCCCCGCCCCGAGACCGAGCTGCTCGTCGATCTGGCGCTTGAGGCTGCGCGCGAGCTAGACGAAAGGCGAAGGGCGAAGGACGGAGGACGGGCGGGGCAGGCCGAAGCTTCGCCCTCCGCCGACAGCCCTCCTTCCCTTATCATCGCCGACATCGGCACGGGCACCGGGGCCATCGCCATCGCCCTAGCGAGCCACCTGCCCAAGAGCATCGTCTATGCGACAGACCTGTCGGCGGCGGCCCTCGCGGCAGCCCGGCGCAATGTTGAGCGCTATGAGCTAGACAGGCGCGTGCGGCTGCTCCACGGCGACCTGCTGGCGCCGCTGCCCGAGCCCGTCGATCTGCTCGTCAGCAACCCGCCCTACACCATCCTCGCCGAGGTCGAGCCGAACGTGCGCGCCCACGAGCCGTGGCTCGCGCTCGACGGCGGGCCCGACGGCGCGGCGATCTACAGACGTCTGCTGGCTATCGCCCCCGCCTACCTGCGCCCGGGGGGCGCCGTTCTGCTCGAGATCGGGGCGTGGCAGGGGGCGCTCGTGGCCGATCTGCTGCGCGCCGCGCTCCCCGAGGCTACGGTCAGCGTCCACCAGGATCTGTCTGGCCGTGACCGCGTGGTGCGGGCCAGCAAAAAGTAAATTTGGTGTAATCCACCTGTCATCCGGGTGCCTAGATGCCGTCCGCCCTTCCGTTCTACACTGAGGGTAGGGAACAGGAGGCATCATATGAACGCTCTCTTCGTGGCGCTTGGTATCGCCGTCATCACGCTCCTCGCGCTACTACTCTGGTTTGTGCCGCACCTACTCCACCAGCAGGCCCTGCGAAGCGCCCGGGAGTCGGCCGATCTACGTGACATGCTGCTCGATATGCTCAACGAGCAAGAGGCGGTGACCATGCGCCAGTCGCAGCTGAGCGCCTCGATCGCCTATCTGCAAGACCAGCTCGAGCAGATTGTCGGCGCGGCCCAGCGCGACTTTGGCCAGGGGTCGGTGGTCGACCAGGCGTCTGTGCACCTGATCGAGGAGCGGATTGGCTCGATGCAGACCCAGATCCAGAGCTGGCTTGACACCCGCACGCGCGCCCAGCGCAGCGCCCAGGTGCATGATAATGAGGCGTGGGCGAACCTGATGAGCCTGCTCGCGGCCATCCAGGCGCGGGTCGGAGTGCTCTCGGCCGAGCGCACCAACGCCTCGGTGGGCCTACAGGCCCGCGTGCTGCTGGAAGAGCTAGAGCAAGAGATGGAGCACCTGCACTTAATCTCTGACGACATCGCCACCCTGCAGTGGCGCCTGCGCCGCTCGCTGAATGAGCGCGAGAGCAGCATCTCGACCCTGCGCGCCCGGGCCGGCAGCGCCGACTAATCCGCCGCGTATCCCCGCCCCTCGCCCGGCTTGGCGGCCAGGCGAGGGGGCGGCTGTGTGAGCGGCGAGCGGGAGCGTATGGCCCTTTACAGCGCCCATACGCATGTGCGAAACTGGTTGCAGTTGTGCGTTATCATAAAGGCGAGGGGTCTCTCCTCATGAATATCAGGCCGTGAAGCGCTTATGAGTGCGGTCATCATCGACAACCAGGTCGTCCACTACGAAGTCTTCGGCCGCGGACGTCCAGTGCTCTTCCTTCATGGCTGGCTCGGTAGCTGGCGCTACTGGTTTCCAACGATCGAGGTCGTCTCCGAGCACTTTCGCACCTACTCGCTCGACTTCTGGGGCTTCGGCGACTCGCGCCGCAAGCAGACCCGCGAGAGCATTCAGGCCTACTCAGACCAGGTCATCCGCTTCCTCGACTCGCTGGGCATCGACCGGGTGATGGTGGTCGGGCACTCGATGGGCGGCATGGTGGCGCTGAAGACGGCCCTAAGCTACCCTGACCGGATCATCCGCGTGGCCACGGTGGGCGCCCCCATCGACGGCGACTCGCTCTCGTGGCTGCTAAAGCTGACCGACCGCCCCTTCTTCGCCGACGCCTTCGCCCGCATGCCCTGGGTGCGCCGCAAGCTCTTCCGCTTCTTCCTGGGCGAGACGAGCGACCCCACGATTAGCGAGATGATCGACGACAGCGTCAAGTCGACCGCCAACACGCTGCGCTACGCCGTCAGCTCGATGTGGCGCACCGACCTGCGGCCCGAGCTGCCCCGCCTGCGCGTGCCGGCGCTGATCGTGCATGGGGGCCGCGACGACATCGTCAACCCAAACCAGGCCGACCTCTTTGATGCCGTGAGCCAGGCCCAGGTCGTCATGATGCCCCGCAGCCGCCACTTCCCCTTCCTCGACGAGGCCGAGATCTTCAACGACGTCCTCCTGCGCTTCCTCAAAGCCGGCAGCGCCCCCGCCGCAACCATGCCGGCCCTCATCCGCGAGCCCCAGCCCGTGCAGGGCGATTAGCCGAGCCAGCCCCCGCTTGTGCTACAATCGGTCTGTGGAGATCAGGCTGACAATCGATGGGGTGGCCGCGGGCTATGGCGCGCGCCGCGTCTTCGCCGACGTGTCCCTCGAGGTACGCTCCGGTGAAGTCCTGGTGGTGAGCGGGCACAACGGCAGCGGCAAGAGCACCTTCCTGCGCCTTCTGGCGGGCCTGCAGCGCCCTGACGCCGGACAGATCGCCTACGTAGCGGGCGGGGCCGTCTTCGACCCGCGCGACGCGGGGCACCTGATCGGCTGGGTAGCCCCAGACCTGATGCTCTACCGCGACCTGACCGCCCGCGAGAACCTGCGCTTCTTCGCCGATGTGCGCCGCATCAGCTGTGATGATGCCGAGATCGAGGCCCTGCTCGAGCGCCTCGGGCTCGGCGGGCGCGGCGATGACCGTCTGGCGGCCTACTCGTCGGGTATGGCCCAGCGCCTGCGCTACGCCTACGCTCTGCTCCATCGCCCGCCCGCCCTGCTGCTGGACGAGCCCACGGTCACCCTCGACGAGCGAGGGGCCGGCGTGGTCGACTCGGTGATCGCAGCGCAGCGGCGCCACGGCCTGGTCATCATTGCCACGAACGACCCCCGCGAGCTGCGCTACGGGGATCTCGTGCTGAACCTTGGCGGGTGAGCATGGAACGCCCAGAGACGCCAGCAAAGCTGCTCGCTCCAATCGCTCAGTCGCCGGCCACGCAATCGCCGCGAGATGTGCTGGCGGCGGCGTGGGCGGTGTTTATGAAGGACCTACGCACAGAGCTGCGCACGCGCTACGCGATCAATGCGATGGTGCTCTTTGCCGCCTGCACCGCGGTGATGGTGAGCATCGGGACGACCTTCATCGGCCTCAGGCGCACCGAGGAGGCGCTGCTGATCCAGTCGTCACTGCTCTGGGTGGCGCTGCTCTTCGCGGCGATCAGCGGGCTGTCGCGCGGCTTCGTCCACGAGGAGGAGACGCGCACGCTGGCCGCGCTGCGGCTGGCCGCTCCGCCCGTGGCCGTCTACCTCGGCAAATTTCTGCTCAACCTGGCCCTGCTGGCCCTGCTTGGCACGGTCACCAGCCTGCTCTTCATCGTCTTCGTGCGGGTCGAGGTGGGCAGCCCCCTGGCCTTCATCGCGCTCGTGGCCGCCGGCGGGCTCTGCCTGAGCGCGGGGACGACAATCCTGGCGGCGATCATCGCCAAGGCAAGCTTCAAGAGCGCCATCTTCGCCGTGCTCGCCTTTCCCCTGCTGGTCCCCCCGCTGATCATCGCCATCCAGGGCACGGCGCGGGCCCTCGATAGCAGCGGCTTCGCCGCGGCGCTCCCCTCTCTGCAGTTCCTCCTGGCCTATAGCGTCGCCACCTTCGTCACATCGCTGCTGCTCTTCCGCTTCGTCTGGGAGGCATAGGGGCCAATGCCGGAACAGTTGTCGGATCACAATAATTTCTTGACAGTAACAATTATTCCATGCATACGACGCATCCTGCTATAATAAGTCGGCGCCGAGCGTCGCGGCCGCCAGATAACGGACGTTTATCGTCCCCTCATTTTGCGCTGAGAGACAGTGTAGTAAGATAGCCCTAACCACGGGGAATACAACGGCAAGGTCTGGAAAGGTACGCCCATGGCGCAGCGAATGGGCCAGGTAGGCAAGCTGCTCGTCGGCATCTGGCTGGCCGGCGTGGCGGTGTCGATGTTCCTGGTCGTGCCCCAGTACGAGGGCCTCGGCAACGCGGGCCGGATCATGATTATGCATGTGCCGACGGCCTGGGTCTGCGTCCTGGCCTTCACCGTCTCGGCCATCTTCAGCGGCTTCTACCTCTGGAAGGGCCGCCCCGAGCACGACAACTACGCCCTCGCCGCGGCCGAGAGCGGCTTCCTCTTCACGGCGCTCGCCACGGTCACCGGGATGATCTTCTCGCAGGTGGTCTGGGGCGTGTACTGGAACTGGGACCCGCGGCAGACGTCGATCTTTGTGCTGCTGCTGATCTACGCGGCCCTCTTCGCGCTGCGCTCGGCCATCGACGATGTGCAGCGCCGCCGCCAGCTCAGCGCAGTCTACTCGCTCTTCGCCTTCGTCACCGTGCCCTTCCTGATCTTCGTCGCCCCGCGCCTGGCCGACAGCACGCTGCACCCGAACTGCGCGTTCATACCGGGCAGCCAGTGCGACGGCGTGACCCTGGGGGTGGGCAAGCTCGGGCTGCTCGGCGACCGCAAGATCCAGCTGCTCGGCCTCGAGCAGCAGGGCGATATCGTGACCGCGCAGGTGCAGGTGAGCGAGCCGGGCCTGCGCGGCGAGCATATGCTTAGCCCGAGCTACAACCTCACCACGGGCGAGATGGTCGGTCGCCCCGAGTTTCCCGGCCTGAAGTACCAGCTTGGCCTCGAGCAGGTTGACCTGGCGACAAACAGCGCCCTGCTGAATATCGAGGCGCCGGGCACCGGACTGCTCGAGAACAGGATCACGCTCTTCACGTTCCTGGCCTCGATCATGGGCTTTACGGCTCTGTTCTTCTGGTTGCTCAATCTGCGGGCGACCCTACTGGGTATCCAATGGGCGCTGGCACAGCGCGAGGGGGCACGGGTATGAATACGTTCCTCGAGGCCGGCGTGGCGATCTACGTGGCTCTGGCGGTGGCCCTGGCGGTCTGGATCGGCATCTTCATCTACCTCTGGCGCATCGACTCCATGGCCCGGGCCCTCAAGCAAGAGCTGGAGCGGGACCGCGCGCGCACGAAGGCCGAGGGCGAGGCGCGCCCCGCCACGCCGCGCGCCACGGTGACCCGCGTGAGCGCCCCCGGGCGCGAGACAGTCGAGAAGTAGGATGGCCGCTCAGCACCGAGCACAGACGGCTGCACGCTAAGGAAAGACGGAATGGCTACAATTACTCCTCCAGCCCGGCGTGGCTTTGAGATCAAGCCGCTGCATGTCGCCGGCATCGGCATCATCCTGATCGCGGTCATCTTCGGCATCTTCGGCTTCCAGAGCGGCTTCCGCTCGTACACGCAGAAGGTTGATGAGGCCATCGCCTCGACGCGCAGCGTGCAGCTGGCGGGATTCCTTGGCACCACCGGCGAGTACGACGCGAAGGGCCGCTTCACATTTATGCTTCAGGACGAGGACGGCAAACTGATCAAGGTCGTCTCGAGCGAGACGCGCCCGCCGAACTTCGAGCAGGCGATCAGCATCGTTGCCATCGGCCGCTACGACCAGGGCGAGCAGGCCTTTATGGCCGACGACCTGCTGGTCAAGTGCCCCTCAAAGTACCAGGAGCTCCAGAAGAATAGCTAGTCTACAGACCTGGAAAGGCCCGCTATGTATCTGCTCGGCACCTTCTTGATCGTCACCGCGGTGGCGATGGCTCTCCTGGCTGTGGGCAGCTATGCGCTGGTGCTCCGCGGCAACAGGCCGGCCCTGATGTACGGGCGCTTCGGGGTCTACGCGACCCTGGGAGCGATGATCATGGCCTGGTCGCTGCTGCTGACACTATTCCTGGCTCGCCGCTTTGACATCGAGTATGTCAACAACTACAGCTCGCGCGACCTCGACTTCTTCTTCAGCGTCGCGTCGAGCTGGGCGGGGCAGCCGGGCAGCTTTATGATCTGGGTGCTCTGGGGATGCATCGCGTCGGCCTTTCTGGTGCGGCGCTCGAAGCACTTCGAGCCCTATGTGCTGCTGGTGATGATGCTCGTGCAGGCGGCCTTGCTAGTCTTCGTGCTGATCCTCAACCCCTTCAGGCCCCTGCTCGACGCCGCCACGGGGCTGCCGACCACGCCGGCCGACGGCCGCGGCCTCAACCCGCTGCTGCACAACTTCTGGATGATCATCCACCCGCCGATCCTCTTTGTGGGCTACGCCCTCTCGACGGTGCCCTTCGCCTTCGCGATCAGCGCCCTGCTGCGGCGCGACTACGACACCTGGGTCACCAGGGCCCTACCGTGGGTGATCGGCGCGTGGGCTTTCCTGGGGCTGGCCCTGCTGCTCGGCGGCTACTGGGCCTACGAGACGCTGGGCTGGGGCGGCTACTGGGGGTGGGACCCGGTCGAGAACTCGTCGCTGGTGCCGTGGCTGATGCTCACCGCCCTGATGCACGGGATGGTGCTCCAGCGCTCGCAGGGCGCTCTGCGCAAGACCAACCTGCTGGTAGCCCTCTCGGTCTACCTGCTGGTCTTCTACGCCACCTTCCTGACCCGCAGCGGCGTCTACGCCAACTTCTCGGTCCACTCGTTTGTGGCCGAGGGGATCTTCAACGGCCTGGTGATAGCCCTGGTCGTGCTCTTCGCTGGCGCGCTGGGGCTTTTCCTCTGGCGCTGGCGCGACATCCCCTCGCGCCCGCTGAGCGATAAGTTCTTCTCGCGCGATAGCTTCTTCGTGCTGGCGATCATATCGCTGACGGTGACGGCCCTGGTGGTGGGCTTTGGCACCTCGATGCCGGTGATCTCGGCCATCCCCGGGGTGGGCCACACGCTCCAGGGCTGGATGGGCCAGGCCTTCGAGCTCGACGACGGCACGCTGATGAACCCCCAGGCCCAGCCCTTCGAGGACGGCCGCTTCAGCCTGGCGCCGAGCTTCTACAAGCAGACGACGCCGCCCCTCGGCGTAGTGGTGATCCTGCTGATGACCCTGGGCCCGCTGCTTGGCTGGCGCGACAGTAATATGCGCAACCTGCTGCGGACCCTGCTCTGGCCCGCTGTGGCCGCCGTGATCGCCGCTGTGGTGGCGCTGTTCATCAATGTGCGCGACATCCTCTCGCTCTTCTATGTGGCGGGCGGCACCTTCGCTATCGGCACCAACCTGGTGATGCTGATCCGTACGCTCAAGGGCGGATGGCTGCGCATCGGCGGCTACATGGCCCACGTTGGCTTCGCGCTCACCATGCTCGGGATGGTCGGCTCGAGCGCCTACGCGACACCCGAGGCCCGGCTGAGCCTGACCCCCGGCGAGAGCACGAAGATCTACGGCTACGAGTTCATCTTCAACGGCTATAAGCTCGACGAGCAGCAGCGGGGCGTGCTCGACTTCACCGTCAGCGATGGCCGCAGCTCGTTCAACGCCCGGCCCTACCTCTACGAGAATGTGCGCATGGGCTCGACGATGACGACCCCGTCGATCCACAGCTTTGGCTGGCAGGACCTATACATCTCGCCGGCGGGCTACGACCCCGAGCGCGACGCGAAGCGCCCGGTGCTGGGCCAGGATGAGACGGCCACCATGGGCCCCTATACGATCACCTTCCTCGGCTTCAACCTTGACCGCGAGGCGATGGTGTCCGGCAACGGCGAGATGAAGGTGGGCGCGAAGGTGAGGGTGCTCTTCGAGGGCGCAGAGAGCGAGCTCGAGCCCTACGTGCAGGTGGTGACCAACCCGACCACGGGCGCCCAGGATCTGCGGTATCAGGGGGTGGACCTGCCCGGCGGCGCGAAGCTGACGGTGGTCTCGCTCGACCCGAACTCGCGCCGCGTGATGCTGGAGGGCAGCGGCAACGGCCTCGAGAATCTGCCCGCCGCGCCGGCCAAGGGCATCATCTCGGTCAGCGTTAAGCCGCTGGTCTTGCTGGTCTGGATCGGCCTGAGCATCGGGGTGACCGGCGGGCTGATCGCGCTGCTGCGCCGCTACCTCGAGGGGCGCGCGGCCCTGGCCGGGGCGCGCGTACGCCTGCCCAAGGGCCTCCCCGCCCTCAGCCCACGCCTCGGCTCTAGAGGCACCGGGCGCTAAGCCGGCGGCGCTCTCTCGTCCCTCACCCCCGCTCCCCTCTCCCGACACGGGACAGGGGAGCGCGCACACAGAACATCGAGCCGCAGGGCAAGGCTTCCCCTCTCTCGCATCTATAGCGGAGGGGGGCAAGGGTGAGGACGCCCGGCGCCTGCGGCAAATAGCCTCCACCTGAGCAATGCAAGACCACTACGAGACTTTACAGGTTCACCCCAAGGCGGACGGCGAGTCGATCCACGCGGCCTACGAGCGGCTGCGCGAGCGCTACGATCCGGCGAGGCTTGACGGCGCGGCCGACGAGCTTCAGGCCATCGCGCGGCAGCGCCGCGACGAGATCGAGCGGGCCTATGTCGTATTGAGCGACACACAGCGTCGCGCTACCTACGACGTCGAGCTCGCCGAGCGCGTATCGCTCGCCCCGCCCCCTATCGCCGGGGCAGACGCCGACGACGACGACATGATCGACTACGGGCCACTGCCGCCAGCGCGCCGGCAAGAGCGCC
>JAAXUL010000059.1:0-287 GCA_013336035.1 Chloroflexales bacterium | reverse complement strand
GCAGCGCCGCGACGAGATCGAGCGGGCCTATACGGTGCTGGGCGACGCCCAGCGCCGCGCCGCCTACGACGCCGAGCTGGCGGCCAACGCGCCTATCCCGGCGGCCCCCCCCTCGCTGAGCGCCATAGAAGACGATGACGAGGACCTGATCGACTACAGGCCCCTGCCCCCGGCCCGCCGCCAGGAGCGGCCCGAGGATTTTAACGCCCAGCCGCAACTGCACGTTGTGGTCCTTTGAGCCTGTCGCGTACTGCAATGCCGTCCGGAACTTTTCAGGCGGATGCACC
>JAAXUL010001359.1 GCA_013336035.1 Chloroflexales bacterium | reverse complement strand
CACGGCGCTGCTCAACTTCAGCCCCGAGCAGGCGGCGCAGATCGACGCGGCGATCGACGGCAAGACCGTCCCTGAGATCCAGACCCTGATGGCGGGCGGCCAGCTCAGCGCCGAGCAGCTGACGCTCTACTACCTCGCGCGCATCCAGCGCTACGACGAGGGCCGCCTGAACGCGGTGATGGAGCTGAACCCCGAGGCGCTCATGATCGCCCAGGACCTCGACGCCGAGCGCGCCGCCGGTACCGTGCGCGGACCCCTCCACGGTATCCCGGTGTTGCTGAAGGATAACATCGCCACGGCAGTCCCCATGCATACGACCGCCGGCAACTATGCCTTGAAAGACTGGCAGGCCGACCGCGACGCCTTCCTGGTGGCACAGCTGCGTGAGGCCGGGGCGATCATCCTCGGCAAGAACAACCTCTCGGAGTGGGCCAACTACACCGACCCATGTATGCCGAGTGGCTTCTCGGCCCTCGGCGGGCAGACCCGCAACCCTCAGGGCGCTTACGACACCCTCGGCTCCAGCTCTGGCTCGGCTGCCTCGGTCGCCGCCGAGCTGACCACGGTGAGCGTCGGCTCGGAGACGGCCGGCTCGCTGCTGCAGCCGGCGCGCATCAACGGTGTGGTTGGCATGCGCCCCAGCAAGGGCCTGGTGAGCGGCGACTCTATCATCCCGCTCGAGCCGACCCTCGACACCGCCGGTCCAATGGGTCGCTCGGTGACTGACGTGGCTGTGCTGCTGACCGCCCTGGCCGCGGCCTCCGACTCGAGCGACCCGAACGCGGCCAGCGCCGAGGCCCTCGCCGGCACCGACTTCACCAAGTACCTCTCACTCGACGAGGCGCGCAACGTTCGCGTTGGCGTGGTACAGTTCGACAGCACCATCAGCTCCACGCTCCAGCAGGTCGGCCAGGACTTCGCGGCCCTCCCGCCGGAGGCGCAGCAGGAGGCCCTGGATCTGGGCGGTCCCTTGGTGCAGGCGGCGACCCAGCAGGTGATCGCGGCCCTGGAGGCGCAGGGGATCGAGGTCGTGATTATTAAGGAGAGCGAGCTGCCGCCGACGCTCCCCGGCATCCACACCGCCCTGATCCGCTACGGGTTCCACGACGGGATCAGCCGCTTCTTCAGCGGTGTGCCCCAGCCCGCGCCGATCAGCTCCCTGACCGACGCCGTCACCATCGTGAACGAGGACGCGGCGGCCCGCGCGCCCTACGGGCAGCGCCACGTCGAGGACGCGGCCACCACCGCCATCACCGCCGAGCAGTATGCTGCTGCTGTGCGCGGGGCCAGGGAGATCGCCGAGCAGTCACTCGCCGCAGCCATGTCGGCTTACAATGTCGATGTCATGATGTACGGCACGTTCTACACCGCCTTCGGGCCGGCCGGCGTCCCGGCGATCTCCATCCCGGTCGGGCGCGTCGCGCAATCGGGCGAGCCGACCGCCGTCTACATCACTGGCCCCCACCTGGCCGACGCCAAGCTGATCGCGGTGGGGTACGCGCTGGAGCAGGCTCTCGGCGTACGGCTGACCCCTGACCTCGAGGCGACGGTCAGGCAGATCGACGCGGTCACGGGGCGCTAAGCCGGGGCCTGGCGAGCAACCATGTGTAGGCGGAGGGTAGCCGTAGCGATGCAAGAGACCATTATCAGCTTCTTCGACCGGCCGGGCGCCGCCCGCGAGGCCCGTGGCACCCTGCGCGAGCTGCAACGCGAGCTGCGGCTGGGCCAGATCACGTCGGTAGCGGTCGTGACGCGACCGAGCGTCGACGACATTCGCTTCGAGCAGGACGGTGACGTGGGGCCAGGGGCCGGGGCGCGCTTCGGACTCGTGCTCGGCGCGCTGTCTGGCACCCTGCTGCTGGCGCCGCTTACCGGGCTGCTCGCCATCAGCGCCTCACTCGACGGCGTGAGCACCCTTTCCGAGCGCGAGCTGCGGATTGGGATCGCGCTGGTGGCGGCCTTCGCCAGCGGCCTGACGGCCCTGGCGTCCGCCCTTGGCGGCGCCGGAATCGGCGCCCTGGCGGCTCTGCTCATGAACTTCGGCCTCTCAAGCCGCGAGCTCTTCGCGGTCGGGGAGGAGCTGGCAGTCGGGCAGGCCGCCCTGGTCGCCCGCGTGCCGGCCCATGCCTGTGCACCGATCGGTGACCTGCTCACCCTGGCCGGCGGCACGCTCATGCGGTCGGCCGAGCACGAAGCGACAGCAGCGGCGCCTGACGCTACGGCGGCCCACTTCGCCGCCGCCGCCGACGAGCGCGAGGGCGCCCCGGGGCGGCGGTACGCG
>JAAXUL010001358.1 GCA_013336035.1 Chloroflexales bacterium | reverse complement strand
CAGCGCCTGGGCCAGCAGCTCGCCCGGCTCGCCCCGCGCGAGGGTCTCGAGGGCCGCCACCACCTCGGCGCGGAAGCGGCGGTGGCGCGGCGGGTGCGCATCCACAACCGTGCCGCCGGCCACGGTGCGGCTCGGCGAGGCCACGCGCAGGATGCAGCGGTCGCCCCGGGCCACGGCGATCGGCCCCTCGAGGCGCAGCTGGGCCCAGCCGGTCGCCCCCGGATCGAGCCGCTCGGCGTCAAGCAGGGTCACCCGGCAGCGCACCTCGCTCGCCCCGGTGAAGAGGTCGAGGGCCATATTCTGGGCAAGCGGCGCGGGGGCATCGGCCAGCACACGCAGGCGCAGATCGAGCATAGCCGTGGGGCGCAGCGTCCCGGGCGGCGCCAGCACATCGCCGCGCCGCACCTCGCTGTGGTGCACACCGGCGAGGTTCACGGCCACGCGGGTGCCCGGCAGCGCCGTATCGGCCTTATGCATATGGGTCTGCAGGCCGCGCACGCGCGCCTGGAGACCGGCGGGCAGCACGAGCAGCTCGTCGCCGACGCGCAGGGGGCCGTCCAGCAGCGTGCCGGTGACCACCGTGCCGAAGCCGCCGATGGTAAATGAGCGGTCTACGGGCAGGCGCGGCGCCCCGCGGGCCGCCGTGCGCGAGGGCGTGGCGTCGAGGGCCGCGTCGAGGGCCGCCCTGAGCGCGTCGAGGCCCGCGCCGGTGCGCGCCGAGACGGGGACGAGGGGGGCGCCGGCGAGGCTTGTGCCCAGCAGGCGAGCGGCCACCTCCTCGCGCACCAGCTCGAGCCAGTCGGCGTCGACCAGGTCGGCCTTCGTCAGGGCGACCACGCCGTGGCGCACCTCGAGCAGATCGAGGATCGCCAGGTGCTCGGCGGTCTGGGGCATCACCGACTCGTCGGCGGCCACCACCAGCAGGGCCGCGTCGAAGCCGCCCACCCCGGCGAGCATATTCTTGATAAAGCGCTCGTGGCCGGGCACATCGACCATGCTCACGCTGCGGCCGCTGGGTAGAGTCAGCCAGGCGAAGCCCAGATCGATCGTCATCTCGCGCCGCTGCTCCTCCTCCCAGCGGTCGGGGTCGATCCCGGTCAGGGCCTTCACCAGAGTAGACTTGCCGTGGTCCACATGGCCGGCGGTGCCGATGACATACATAGGGGCCACTCCGAGGCAGCGAATCTGTGCTATTGTAGCACCGATATGGAGACTATACCCGACCACAGCGCGGCCATCGCACACCTGCGGGCCGCCGACCCGATCCTGGCCGAGGTGATCGCCGCCGTAGGCCCCTGCGAGCTGCAGCCGACAGGCCACGGCTTCGCAACCCTGGCCGAGGCGATCGTCTCGCAGCAGATCTCGGTCAAGGCCGCCGCGGCGATCCTGGGCCGGCTGGTGGCGGCCCTGGGCGAGCTGACGCCCGCCGCCATCCTCGAGGCGAGCGACGAGGCCCTGCGGGCCGTGGGCCTCTCGGGCCAGAAGGCCCGCTACCTGCGCGACCTGGCGGCCCACAGCGAGGCCGGGACCCTCGCGCGGCTGCCTGGGCTCGACGACGAGGCGGCCATCATCGCCCTGACCGCGATCAAAGGCGTGGGCCGCTGGACGGCCGAGATCTACCTGCTCTTCGCCCTGGGCCGCCCCGACGTGCTGCCCGCCGACGACCTGGGCCTGCGCTACGCTGCCTGGCAGTTCTACGGGCTGCCCGCCGCCCCGACCCCCGCCGCCGTCCGCGCCCTCGCCGAGCGCTGGCGCCCCTACCGCAGCGTGGCCGCATGGTACCTCTGGCGCGGCAGGCGCCTGATGGGCGGCGCATAGCCGCGCGGGGTTGTCGCATCTTCCTTTGCGTACCGTAGTATCTCGTGTTATGCTATGTCAAGATAAGAGAGAGCATCTATGCCACGCACTGACGGCCGCGAACCAGACGAGCTGCGGCCGGTGGAGATCATCCCCGGCGCGGCCCCCTACGCCGAGGGCTCGGCGCTGATCACCTGTGGCAACACCCGGGTGCTCTGCGCGGCCAGCCTCGAAGAGAGCGTGCCGGGATGGCTGCGGGGCCAGGGCCGCGGCTGGGTCACCGCCGAGTACGCCCTCCTCCCTCGCTCAACCCACACCCGCACCAGGCGCGAGCGCGCCGGCGCCGGCGGCCGCACCCAGGAGATCCAGCGCCTGATCGGGCGCTCGCTGCGCGCCTCGGTCGACCTGAAGATCCTCGGCGAGCGGCTGATCACCGTCGACTGCGACGTCCTCCAGGCCGACGGCGGCACCCGCACTGCGGCGATC
>JAAXUL010001357.1 GCA_013336035.1 Chloroflexales bacterium | reverse complement strand
CGCCGAAGTAGATGCCGCCGGTCAGCTCGCGCACCACCAGCAGATCGACGCCGTCAAGGCGCTCGCGGCGCAGGGGCGAGGCGTCGGCCAGCAGCGGGTGGACGGTCACCGGGCGCAGGTTAGCGAAGAGGCCGAGGGCCTTGCGGATGCCGAGCAGGCCCTGCTCGGGGCGGACCTTGGCGGTCGGGTCGTCCCACTTCGGCCCGCCCACGGCGCCAAGCAGCACCGCGTCGGCGGCCTGGCACACCTCGATCGTGGCCGGCGGCAGAGCCGTGCCCGTCTGGTCGATGGCGATGCCGCCGATCAGGCCCTCGCGCATCGTGAAGCTGTGGCCGAAGCGCTGGCCCACGGCCCCGAGCACCTTCAGACCTTCTACGGTCACCTCCGGCCCGATCCCATCTCCCGCCAGCACCGCGATCGTGTAGCTCACAAAAACCCCATTCGTGCTATGTCGTGCGATCAGAGAAAGCGCATGGTAACGAGCTGGTTACTGTTACAACGTATCGTTTGGTCAGAGAAATTTGCCCAACACTGCGACGACGGCGCGGGTTCGTCGTGAGAGAGGAAGAGCTATGAGCACGCGCAGGGTCGAGTCCTTCTTACTTCGTATTGTCGTCCCCGAGGACCAGACCCTCACTCCCGAGTGTTGGCGCGGTCGGATCCAGCATATCGCGAGCGGCAGCGAACAACAGATCGACGAGCTAGCTCAGGCTGTCGCCTTCATCGCCAGTCACCTTGGCCCACTTGTAGACTGCACCTACACGGTCGAAGACGAGCTCCCGACACCGCTGGGCTAGCCTCTACCCCCCCCCACGGATGCGCTCATAGATCTCCACCGTCTCAGGCAGCGGCTCGACGCCTAGCTCTTGCTCGAGGGCTGCGATGCAGCGGGCGTAGAGCCGCAGGGCCGTGCTCCGCTCGCCGAGCCCGCCGTAGGCGCGCATAAGCAGCTGGTAGGCCTCCTCCTGGGCCTGGTCATACTCGAGCACGCGCCAGGCCAGGCCGATCGCCTCGTGGGCGTGGCCGTCCTCCAGCAGCAGCCCGCCGAGGCGCAGCGAGGCCTCGGTGAAGAGCAGGCCCAAGCGCTCGCGCTCGACCACTGACCAGTCCTCGTACAGACAGTCGGGCAGGAAGGTGCCACCATAGAGGGCGATAGCGCGTCGGAAGTGGGCCACCGCCTCGTCGCGGCGACCCTTCTGCAGGGCAGCTCGCGCCATCTCGACAGCGGTCGTAAACTCGGTCGTATCATAGCCGTGGTCGCTCTCGACATTGAAGCCGTAGGTGTCGCCCTGCTGGACAATATAGTAGGTTGGCGCGCCCTCAGGGCGAGTGGGCTCGATCGCCTTGGTGAGCCGGCTGAGCGTCACGCGCAGATTGTTAGCGGCCGCCTCGGCCTCGAGGCCGGGCCAGAGCATATCCATGATCCGGTCGCGCGGCAGCATGCGGCCCCGCTCGACGAGCAGGAGCTGGAGGAGCTGGCGGGCCTTGACGCTGCGCCAGTCACGGTCGCGGATCTCGACCTCACCGCGCCAGACCCCGAAGGCGCCGAGCGTGCGCACATTAAGCCTGTAGGCCGGGCGGTAGACAAGACGCTCGAGGGCGCTCTCGGCAGAGCTGCGCACATTGGGGTGCCGATCCTTGAGCATCGCGCGCAGGGCGGGGTAGGCGCTGGCCGCCCCAAGGTCGCCGAGGAGGCCGGCGATGCGGGCGCGGATCGCCGGGGACTGCTGGTGGAGATCGAGCAGGCGCAGCAGCAGGCCGGGCGCCGCGTCGGGCAGCTGGAGGCGCAGCACGGCGCCGAGGGCCCTGGGCGCGATCCCCAGCTCGAGGGCGTCGGCGATGGCGCTCTCGACGACGGGCTGGGGGAGACCGGGCAGGAAGCCGAAGCCGTTGGCCTCGCAGATCTCCCAGCCGGCGCGCAGGGCATTGAGGCGCACGGCATCGGCGCCACGGCGGGCGGCCAGGGCGGCCCGGTAGATCTGGGCGGCGGCGAGGAAGAGGCCATCGCCGCGGCGGTCCATCTCGGCGGTGAGCTCATCGGCGAGGGCCGCGGCCCGGTCGAGCTCGCCGCCCTCGCCGAGGGCGACAAGCAGGTAGAGCTGTAGCCAGAGGTCGTGGGTGCCGAGGGCGGGAGGCGCCAGGTCGCCCGAGGCATAGCCGCGCCCCTGGCGTCCCGCGGCGAGGGCGTCGCCGCCGACGGCGCGCGCCAGGCGCACCAGATCGAGGGCGACGGCGGCCGCGGCGCTGCCCTGGCCAGTGCGCAAGTTGGCGTACGACTCGATCAC
>JAAXUL010000524.1 GCA_013336035.1 Chloroflexales bacterium | reverse complement strand
CTTGGTTGCTGGAGGAAAGGCCTCGCCGACGGCCTTGTTAAGCTCGGACGCCGCGGTCTCGACCCCACGAACGGTGGCCTTAAGCAAGCTCAGGTGCAGCGTGCCCACGGCGCCAAACAGATCGCCCGTCGCTTTGACTGCGTCCTCGCGGGTCTTGGCCGGAAGAACGGAAAGAGGCACCGACACCACAGCCGTGCCCAGGCGAACCAAGCTGCTACCAAACTTACCTGCCGCGTCGACCAGTTCTTCGCCCTGTCGTGTAGTGATATCGGGTTTGCGCAATTCCGACATGGAAGCACCTCCTCAGCAGTTATAGCCGTGGCCCTATTATAGTCCGAGATGCACGACCTGTCTACAATCTTCACACCAACAATCTTTTCGGCGCAGCGAATTTAATAAGACCCAAAGGGTCTTCAGCCAGCCCAAAGATCTCAAGCATGGTTGTCGCGGCGATTTGCGCACTGATCAGGCCAGAGTCTATACTATCCGGGCAATAATCTATGACTATAAGATTTTTTCGTGAGAAGGATCGCGACAACATTCACGAGCTTCTCGAGGGCCTTCAGCGCCCGGTGCATCTCTTGCTCTTTATATCAGATATTCATGATGAATATGGCGATATTGCCGGCGAGCTGCTCCGCGAGCTGGTGGCTATCCATCGGCACCTGTCCCTCGAGATCTGCGAGATAGAGACCCACGCCACGCAGGCAGAGGCCCTGGGCGTCTACAATCTGCCGGCCCTGGTCATCCTTGGCGGTAGCGAGCGAACGGACTACAACATCCGCTTCTACGGCCTGCCGAGCGGCTACACCTTCCCCGCCCTGCTCGAGGCAGTGCTTATGGTCGGGGGCGTGCCGCCCAGCCCACTGCGGCCCGCCACGCAAGACTTCCTCGATCAGCTGAGCAGCCCGCTCTACCTGCAGGTCTTCGTCATCGCGTCCGACAGCGCATGCCCTGCCACGGCCGCGCTGGCCTGCAAGCTGGCCCTCGCAAGCCCCTACGTCGCCGCCACCACGGTCGAGATCCTCGCCTTCCCCCAGCTGGCCTGGCGCTATAAGGTGCGGCATACGCCCACGATCGTGATCAACGGGCGCGTCGTGATCGAAGGCGAGGCCTCCGAGCTGTACCTGCTCGATTTCCTCCGCGCAGCCACAGGCTGACCCGCCGATGCCTTGACAGCCACGCCGCTTCGGCTATCATCAGGCTACACCCAGAGGCGCTAAACTTCCCCCGGCCCGCATCGCCAGGTGTCGGTCACCCTTCCTTATTCTTCCCGCCACGGAGGTTCCGCGATGGATCGCGCCAGCGAGTCCGCCGAGGCCGTCGGCCTGAGCACGAGTCGTCTCGAGCGCATCAGGCCCGCGATGCAACATTATGTCGACTCACGAGGCTACAGCGGCCTGAGCACGATGATCGCGCGCCGCGGCCGCGTCGTCCACTTCGAGCAGATCGGCTGGCAAGACCGCGAGCTGCGCAAACCTCTCGCGGCGGACACGATCTTTCGCCTCTACTCGATGACCAAGCCGGTCATCTGCGCCGCCCTGATGACCCTCTACGAGGAGGGCCGCTTCCAGCTGTGGGATCCGGTGGCGAAGTACATCCGGGCCTTCGCTCGCCTGCGGGTCTTCGACGCCGACGCCGCCGGCCCGCGCGAGCAGGCCCTCGCCCGCCCCGTGCTGATCCGCGATCTGCTCACCCACACCTCTGGCCTGACCTACGACTTCCTCGAGGACTCGCCGGTCAGCGGCCTGTACCGCGAGGCCAGGCTGATGCACAACGCCGGGCGCCGGCTCGAGGATCTGGTGCATGAGCTGGCCCGGCTGCCCCTGGCCTACCAGCCGGGCACGCGCTGGCAGTACAGCTATGGCATTGATGTCGCCGCCCACCTGATCGAGCTGCTCGCCGACGCCCCGCTCGCCCACGTCCTCGAGACACGCCTCTTCGCGCCGCTGGGCATGGTGGACACGGGCTTCGCCGTGCCCGCGGCAAAGCGCGGGCGCCTGGCGACCATGTATGGCCTCCCCGATATCGCGGCGCCCGACATGACGCTCAGCCGCCTGGTCGAGGCCTGGGGCCAGCGCTTCAACGAGCAGATCGATGTCTCGGCCAGCTACCCGGCCGATGCGCCGGACACCTTCGCCAGGGGCGGCCACGGCCTCTTCTCGACCGCCGGCGACTACATGCGCTTCGCGCAGATGCTGCTCAACCAGGGCGCCCTCGACGGCGCGCGCATCCTGAGCCGCAAGACCCTCGCGCTTATGCACACCAACCATATCGACCCGGCACTCTTGCCCTACGAGGTTGGCGGCATGCCTACGGCCGGCTACGGGTTCGGCCTGGGCTCGCGCGTACTCCTCAACCTCGCCGAGTCGGCCCTGCCCGGCTCGGTCGGCGAGTTCGGCTGGAGCGGCGCCGCCAAGACCTACTTCTGGGTCGACCCACAAGAGGAGCTGGTCGGCCTGCTGATGGCCCAAGCTATGTCCTCGTTTGACCAGCCCGAGAAGAAGTTCCAGCTGCTCACCTACCAGGCTTTCATCGACTGATCGTCTGATCATCGCGCTGGAGCACAAAGGAGATGACTATGGCGCTCATTGCTAAGCTGCCGCGCCTGCGCGCGGCGCTCGCCGCCGCCATCCTGCTCATCGCTACGCTGCTGGCGGTCGCGACGATCGAGGCCCGGGCCCGCGTCAGCGGGGCGAACGGCTGCGGCAACTTCGACCAGTCGGTCCAGGACGCCTCAGACGGCAATGTGCTCATCCCGATGTTCGACGGCGGCGAGGGCCGCAACTCGAACGGTGTCGTGATCACCAGGAGCCTGATGATCGAGGGCGGCTGGGCGCCCCCGCCGGCCTGCCCGGTCGCCAATGGCGATTACCCGCAGGACGACTCGTCCGCCCTGCTCGCGGCCGGCTTCACCTACGGCGGCCCGGCCACCCCCTCGCGCCTCAACTACATCGGCGACCCCGTGGTGACCTACTCTCCGCCGCTCACCAGCGCGCTGGTCTTCGATATGGTCTTCGCCCAACAGGGCCAGTTCCTGAGCGGCAACGGCGGCGTGGTGCGCATGGACGGCCTGAGCGGGGCCGATATCCGCTTCGAGAACGTGACCTTCTTCTGGGACGCCTTCAACCCCGACCCGACCGACCAGACGATCAGCGGCGACGGCGGCGGCCTGTACCTGAAGGTCAGCGGCGGGTCACGCGTGCTCATCGACGGCGGCTCGGCCAGCGGGCTCCACGCCGGCCAGACCGGGGGCGGGCTGTACATCGAGGCCGACGGCGCCTCGACCGTCACCATCCGCGACTTCGAGCTGGACGGCGACAGCGCCCTCGGCGGCGGCGGCGGCGGCCTCGCGATCGTGATCCGGGGCGGCTCGAGCGTAGTGCTCGAGCGGGTGCGGGTGAGCAACAGCCGGGCGGCGGGCAACGGCGCCGGGGCCCAGGTGCTGCTCTACAGCGGCAGCTTCACCGCCATCGACAGCCAGTTCACCGGCAATGTCTCGAGCGCCGGCGACGGCGGCGGCCTGGCGATCGAGCGCCAGGGCAGCGCCGGCAGCGCGACCGCGCGCCTGGTCAACACTACGATCAGCGGCAACAGCGCCCCGGGCGTCGATGACCTCTACACTAGCGGGAGCGGCCTGAGCCTACAGCAGCTCTCGTCGCGCGTCTACGCGCCGCAGATCCTGGGCCCCGCCGGACAGAGCGCCAGCATCACCGGCCTGACCCGCAGCGGCGACACCTACGTCGCCACCTTCACCACCACCGGCTTCACGCCCCTGGCTGGCGGCCCGCACGTGCACTTCTTCTTCGACACGGTGCCGCCCGAGCAGGCCGGCGTCCCCGGCCTGGGGCCGTGGATCGTATACTACGGCGGCAGCCCCTTCACCGGCTACACGGTGGGGACAAGGCCGTTCGGCGCGCGCAAGCTCTGCATCCTGATGGCGAACGCCGACCACTCGGTGCGGCAGGGGACGGGCAACTGCGTTAATCTGCCGTGATCTCGATGTGCTTGAGGCGCAGCGCCCCGCCCCGCACCACCCGGCCGGCCCCGGCGATGCGCATGCCGCGGCGGATCAGCCCGAAGGCGCGGTAGTAGTAGAGCGGGATGACGGCGCAGGCCTCGGCCACCAGGGCGCGGTCGGCCCGGTGGTAGCTCGCCATACGCTCGCGTGGCTCGGCGATGCCCATAGCGCCGCGCACAAGCCCGTCGAAGGCGGGGCTGCGCCAGCCGAAGTCGAACAGCCCGCCCGCGGCGAAGTCGGCCAGGATGGCGTGCGGGTCGGGGTAGGGCGCGTCACAGCCGAGCAGCGCCAGCTGGTAGCGCCCGTCGCGCAGCCCCGCGTCGATCTGGTGGTAGGCGACCTCCTCCGCCAGATCGACCTCCAGGCCGAGCCCCGCCCGCCACATATCCGCCAGCAGGCGCGGCGCCCGCCCCGAGCCCGGCAGCGCGGCCAGGGTCAGCGGGGGCAGCGGCCCGCGCGCCGCGAGCAGCGCGCGGGCCAGCTGCTGATCGGGCCGCAGGGCCAGCTCGGGCGTATGGCCGGGAATCCCGGGCGGCACCAGGCCGCCGTCAGCCGGCAGCTGGACATCGGCCCACGCGGCGCGGACCAGGGCGGCCCGGTCGATGACGAGGGCCAGAGCGCGCCGGGCCGCCGGGTCGTCGAAGGGCGGGCGGGCACAGTCGAGGGCCAGGAAGTAGGTGGCCAGGAACTGGCGCACGAAGCTCTCGCCGGGGTGGCGCTGCGCCGGCTCGCTGCTGTCCTCGATCGTGCAGAGGTCGATCTCGCCGGCCAGATAGTTGGCGTAGCTCGGCGGCAGAAAGCGCAGCTGCGCGCGGTCGAGGGCCCCAGCCAGGGGCCGGCTGTAGTATGGGTTCCGCTCCAACACGATCTCCTCGCCCGGCCGCCACACGCCCACCATGAACGGGCCACTGCAGACCAGACGCTCGGGGCTGAAGCAGTCGGCGCCGCGCTCGCGGTAGACGTGCGCGGGCTGCGGGAAGCTGACGGGGTCGGCCAGCAGGTAGAGCAGCGAGCTAAAGGGCGCCTCTAGCTCTACCTCGAGGGTCTGATCATCCAGGGCGCGCACGCCAAGCGTCGCCGGGTCCGCGGCCTCGCCGGCGTGGTAGGCGTCGGCCCCGGCCACCACGTGCAGCAGATCAGCGACCCCCGACCCGGTCGCCGGGTGGAGGTTGCGCCGCCATGCGAAGACGACATCGTGGGCGGTCAGCGGGGCGCCATCGCTCCAGCGCAGCCCAGGGCGCAGCTCGAAACGGTAGCGCCGGCCCTCGTGGTCCACCGTCCAGCGCCGCGCCAGGGCGGGGCGCACATTCAGCTCGGCGTCTAGCTCGAGCAGGCCCTCGAACAGGTCGGGCACGATCTCCTGGTCGCCGACCGTGTCGAGCAGGCCCGGGTCGAGGGTCGACGGCCCACCCGCGAACATGCCGAGCCGGATGGTGCGCGGGACGGCGGGGCGCGGCCGGGCGGCGGCGCGGCCGAGCAGATCGTCGGCGCGCTCGTGCCAGGCCTGGGCATCGCCGTAGTCGCCGCGAGCGGTCGCCGTAGCCGCGAGGCGCAGAAAGATCCGCGCGCGGCGGTCGCTGTCCTCGGGCGTGCGGCCATCGAGCAGGGCCAGGGCGCGCCGGTAGAGCGCCTCGGCCTCGCGGTCGGCGCCGAGCAGCCGGGCGCTGTCGCCGGCCTGCAGCTGGTAGCCGATCGCCAGGGCCGGCTCGTCGGCGCGCTCATAGTGGGAGGCGAGGGTGGCGGCCTGCTCGACGACCTCGGCGGGGAACAGGCGCTCGAGCGTCACGGCCACCTGGTGGTGGTAGGCCCGCCGGCGCTCGTAGAGCAGCGTGGCGTAGGTGCTCTCCTGGATCAGCGCGTGGCGAAACAGATAGCTCTGGTCGACGCCGTCGCGCGCGCCAGGCAAGATAAAGGCGCCGCGCACCAGATCGGCCAGGCGCTCATCGAGGGCCTGCTCGCCGGCCTCGAGCGCCGCGAGCACGCGCTGCCGAAAGCGCCGCCCGATCACCTCGGCGAG
>JAAXUL010000523.1:703-6040 GCA_013336035.1 Chloroflexales bacterium | reverse complement strand
GCCCGGGACCGGCTGGCCTCGATCTGCTGCTCGCGAAGCATGCTGCCCAGGTGCTCGGACTGGTCGCGAATGAGGCTGAAGAGTTCTGCGTTGTTGAGGGCGATACCGATCTGGCGAGCGGTCGCCGCCGCTGTGCCCTTTCTATTTGTCCGGATCGAGCTTGATCGGGTTATACGCCGTGTACGCCAGCCGCGAGAAGGCGGCGATGACAGGCGTCATCTGCTCATCAGGCCAGATTGCGTCGGGGGTGGGTGCCTGTTTGTAAATATAGACCGAGATCACATAGTCGCCACCTGGTGTTCGTATGACGCCATTATCTGCCTGGGTATCACTGATCCAGCCACTCTTATGCTCAGCGCGGGTACCCTTGGGCAAGCCCGCCACTAGGCGGGACTTATCGCCATTGGTGGCCAGGCGGTCGAGCATCTCCTGGCAGCGATCGGCGCTCAGCAAATCAAATGTCTCAAGCAGCACACCCTCGCCGTTCGCGCAGGCATCGATCGCCTTATAGACCTGGGCGATCGCGTAGGGATTGGCGCGCAGCGCGCAGCCCGTCTCGGTATAGGGTGGCTCGCCGACCGGATCCTTGGGGCCACACTTATACTTGACCTTATTCTGCTTAATAAAATCGGTCGCCTCGTAGGGCACGTAGAGGTAGAGATTCTCCAAGCCCAGGTCATCAGCGAGCATCGTGCTCATCTGCTCGGCACCGGTGAAGGCCAGCGCGGTGCCATAGCCACCGGCGGCCGCCTCAAGCAGGTGGTTAGCCGAGATATTATCGCTATACTTAATCATCTCGCCCAGCCAGAACTCCTGCTTCTCGCTAAACTCGGCTAGGTTGATATAGGCATTGAGCATGATCGCCACCTTGATCGTGCTCGCCCCAGCAAAGACCGTCTTATCGTGGAGGCGCACCGTATCGCCGCTGGCCAGGTCGTAGAGATGAAAGCCAACCACGCCGTCCCACGTATCGGCCATCGCCTCGACCTCAGCCTGCAAGCGCGCAGCACTCACCTTAGGCACGGCCAGATCCTGGCTAAGGGTCAGGGCAATCGTGCTAGGCAGGCGCGCAGCGCTGAGCTGCCGGCTAACTTCGTCGAAGGCCGTATCAACATCAAGGATCATACCGGGGGTATAGGCGAAGCTGCGCGAGATCGTGCGGGTCGAACTGATCACGCTAATCTGGGGTGGGATGGCAGCCAGGGCGGCCAAGTCGGCCAACTGGGCGCGCAGGGCCTGCTCGTCGAGCCCAACGCTGAGCGGCACAGCGACCGGCTTGCCAGCCTGGAGGGCCGCAGCGGCCTTGGCAATCAGGTCATCGGGCGAGGTGGCCAGCCCGATCGTCGCCGGCGCAAGGCTGAGGGTAGCCTCGCCGGCCTCCAGCGTGATCGGCGGGGCGGTTCTCTTTAGCTCGGCGGCCAGCCGTTCGCGGGCGGCGTCAAGGCTGAGGCCAGAGACATCGACCCCGGCCACCTGCGAGCCGGCGGCAAAGACGGGGGCCGGGGTTGGGCTAGGGGGCGTGGTCGGCATCACCGTCGGCGCGGGGGACGGGCTAGGGGCGGTGGTGGCAGCGGGCGCGCAGGCAGCGAGCAGCAGCACGCCAGACAGGAGCAGAGCGGCGATACAAGGCCGGGTGTCCATTATGACTCCAGATGAGAAAGCTATGCGACAGCCAAGGCCACCTGTCGCTCGTTCTATATCATCTACTCATCAGGCTCAAGGTAGAAGGTGAGCGGGTATCCCTCTTCGCGGGCGACCGTATGGGCGCTATAGACCCGATCCTGCGCCTCTTCAAAAGGCAGCGTTGTCACCAATGCGCGCCCCTGCGTATGGGCGGTGAGCATCACATTCATCGCCTCGGCCATACTCAGGCCAAAAAAGAGTCGCAGCACCATCACGACAAAGCCCATCGGGGTAACATCATCATTCTCGACGATCACCCGGTAGGGCTTCTCCAGATCTTCGCGATTGACAACAACATATGTGACATCTGGTATGACCCGCGTATCGGGATTCTGGGTTGACATGGCGCATCCCCACCGCGATGCAAATACGTCGTTTCGGCGGCTAGTATAGCATATCTATGCGGAGGGGAGCGCCAGATCGCCAGCCGGGTGGGGCGTCGACACCTTGTATCCCGTGCCCGCCCGGCGGCTGAAGCTGCGGGCGCTGCGAGCAAAGGCCGCCTCCGCAGCCTGAACCCATTTACGGGCCGGGCGGAAGCGAGATGGCAAGAGAATTTGACACATATAAGGCTCTATGCTATACTCCACCGCGTTGTGAGGGCGTATAGCTCAGCTGGTTAGAGCGCGATCCTGATAAGATCGAGGTCGGTGGTTCGAGTCCACCTACGCCCACCAGCACCGAATAGAGAGTTGAGAATAGCGAATTGAGAATGGTTCGGACATTCAAGATTCATCGTTCTCAATTCTCTATTCATTTGGGGCGATAGCTTAGCTGGGAGAGCGCCTGCTTTGCAAGCAGGAGGTCCGGGGTTCGAATCCCCGTCGCTCCACCACGTTGGGACGCCGAATTCCAATGAGGAGTTCGGCGTTCTGCTTTCCCTGAGGGAAAAGCTGGGGGAAGTTCGCATTACTATTCCTCCTTCTCCTCGTCTTCCCGCCGAAGCAGGAAGCCTAGACTCTCGCCGGCCCTACGCTTATTCTCAGGAAGGGCATGGGCATAGATGCGCTCCAGCACAGCCCGAGACGAGTGACCAATCACTTCCTTGACTGCTTCGATGTCCTCGCCCTGCGCCAGCATGAGTGATGCTGCCGAGTGGCGAAGATCGTGGCGAGTCATGTCAGGCAACCCTGCGCGACGGAGCGACTTCTTGAAATCGCGGCGGATGTTATCCTTATTTAGCGGCGTGCCAGCAAGCGTCGTGAAGAGGTAGCCGCCGTGAGGCCAGGCCAACCCAAGCGCCGCCTGTTCCTGCTGCTGTAACTCACGCCAGACAACGAAGATGTCGGCAATTTCAGGCGGAAAGTGTATCGTGCGTTGCCCGGCTGGTGTCTTCGTGGAGTCGACCCATACAGGTTTACGAAGCTGATCTAGATCCACCTTAAGCCGATGGAGCTGCCCCTGAACACATATTGTTCGAGCGTCCAGATCTACATCCTGCCACCGCAACCCAAGCAACTCGCTCGGCCTTAGCCCAATAGTGATGGCCGTAGCAAACAGAGCGTAAAGCCGGTGTCCTTCCCAGGCTGCGAGAAACCGCGCTACCCCCGCCAGGCCCAGGACAACCGGCTTCTTCGCGTCGGATGTATCCGGCTCCTCAACTTCATCGGCCGGGTTAGCCGCGATAAGCTTCTCTCGACACGCATCTGCAAGAGCAGTTCGTAGCCGCCGGAAGGCGTTAGCTCGCGTGTTACCAGAGAGGCCTTTGCATTTAAGCTCGGCTAACCAAGCTCGGATGTCCTTAGCGGAGACCGTCTCAAGGGCCAGTTGGGATATCCGGTAGGGAGTGATATAAAGACGGATGATCTCCGCATATCCCTGGAGAGTGCGAGCCTTCAACGGCTTCTCGCGGCCAGGCAAGCAGACGCTTAACCATATCGTGAGCCACTGCCCCAGCAGTTGACTACTCTTGCCGATATCTACGCGGTGGTCACGTAATTCCTGAAGGAGGCGAAGTTTTTCCTCCGCCTCCTCTCTAGACTTAGCTCGCCGCCGGACACCGTCTAGCTCTGCGATCCAACGTCCAGAGTCCTCCTTTTCTTCGTGTACACTCCCATTGCCATAGCCGCGCTTTGGCTTGGGTATTAGCTTACGCCGGGCCATCACACAGCTCCCTGCTTACGATTCAGCAAGTCATTTAGATCTTCAAGTCGGACGCGAACGATCCGATCGCTCAACCGAATCGGACGAAGTTCGCCGGTCTCGAAGAAGCGAAACATCTGGCGGTATGAAACCTTTAGATGCTCGGCTGCCTCGGCAATTGTTAACACAGAGCTAGTGGGCTTTATATCCTGATTTGTGCTCATACGCTACCCTTGCCACGATCGTCCTTCTCCGCCACTAGGTGGCACACTTGTGCGTCACCTGGCGCAACAATAGCATGCCCTGCGCATCTTGTAAATGCCATTACAAAGCCAAAAAGCATCAAAATTGTTACCATCACATTTTATCCTTTCTCGCATTTCCCGATGAGCGCCGGTCTGTACGTCGATCATAGTCGGCTTTAACACGCCGGAGATATTCCGGGCTATAGCCGTGTTCTTGGGCGATATCTTTCAACGTAACCTTATCCCCCATAGCACGCCGCCGATAATAGTCGGCAAAAACTACGTCTGTTGGAGGGGGGCCAGGGACCGGCTCGATCTGCCAATCCAGGGAAGCAAGATCCGCTTGGAGCTGGCTCCAAGAAGCGCGTGCGCCTTCGGCGTAATCTACAGGCCAGGAGACAATAAGGAGGGTTCGCTCTTTGTCGTGCCGAGTCTCGACCCGGCCGATGATCTCGTCACGCCCCTGATTGAGCAGGTGAACCCGGTATGGGCGGCGGCGTGAATAGTCGGCCGCAGTATAGTGACGGGGATGGCGCCGCTCATCGCCATTGAGGATCAAGATCTTAACGTCACGCCCGAATTGCGCGGGCGTTCCATTGAAGTAGTATTGCTCCTGGTGATACGAGTCATCCATTGACTGCCTCCTTTTATGGTTCGCTTTATCATCACGAGCCATAGTAGCAGAGAGCTGCACTACGCCGAAAGCCTGCGGGGCGGAATAGATTCCTGAGGAGCATTTGTAAGCAGCTCTTCTTGATCAAGAATCAATTTGACCTTCTCCCAGGCCCGCCCGCCGGCGGTGCCGAAGACCCGCTGGCAGACCTTGCGGCGCGAGGGCTCCTCGCGGGCCGCGGCGATGATCGCTTGCCGCTCTGCATCGGTCACAAGTGGCGCTTCCACGCTTCCGCCAGCCTGAGGCAGGCGTTCAGCCGCGGCTTCGCTCTGGTGCGGAAGCACTTCCAGCGCATCAGAACGCCCGGAAGCACTACTGAACGCTTCCCGCCAGCGCCGCCGCTCGGCATCGTCGATCAGAGAGGCACGGACATTGGCGGCCTCACGGCCGGCAACCACACAGAAGATCCCCGCGCCGGCAGGCGGGCCGGGGAGGGCCGAGGGGGGCACCGCGCCGCTGGCCGCGATCTCCTGTGTGCGCAGCCCGGTGTTCGGCGTGTCCTGCGACTGGCTCGGCTGGAAGCCGGCGACGAACAGACTGATCTGGGAGCGCCAGCGGGTCGCGAAGTTGCTCGCGGTCTGCGTGGCGATGACATAGCGCAGCCCGAAGGCGCGCCCGGCCGCCAGCTCGCTGTTGAGCCACTGCTCCAGAACC
>JAAXUL010000523.1:0-693 GCA_013336035.1 Chloroflexales bacterium | reverse complement strand
TCGCGCTCGTGGCGTCCTGGAGCAGCGAGAGCTCGCTGACGTAGATGACCAGCAGCGGCAGATCATTCCCGGCGTAGGCCTCCCACTTCGAGACCGCCGCGGCGCTCAGGATGCGCCGCCGCCGCTCGCGCTCGGCGCTGAGCATTTGCATCGTCGGCCCGATCTCTGTGGGCGTCAGGGCGGTGCGCCAGACATGGGGGAGGTTTTGCCAGCCGGCAAAATCGAGGCCCTTGCCGTCGATGATGCAGAGCTGCACCTCGGCGGGGGTGTGGAGCGCCATCAGGCTGATCATGGCGCCGATGGCCCAATTGTCCTTGCCGGCGTCGCTCTGGGCGGTGAGTAGGATGTGATTGGCGTCGCGGACGAAGGCCGCCTGCGAGAGAACGGGCTGGCCGGCGATCAGGCTCCAGCCCAGGGGAAAGCGGTAGCGCGCATCAGGCGCCTGGCGGGCGAGCTGCTGGATCGTCGTCGCTATATCCGGCGGCTGCATCAGCGCGGGCTGTCAGCGACCGATTTTCACCTCAGCTTGTCGCGCCACGAAATCGGTAACTATCTGGGTCTCGCCGTGGAGACCGTCAGCCGGATCTTCACCCGCTTCCAGGAAGAGGGCCTCCTCAAGTTCGATCGCAAGCACGTCCAGCTCCTTAACCTGGCTGGAATCGAGGAGGTCCTGGGTCAGGCCGCGCCGGACAG
>JAAXUL010000058.1 GCA_013336035.1 Chloroflexales bacterium | reverse complement strand
CGCCGGCCCACGTCATCGGCCTCTCGCTTGGCGGGATGGTCGCCCTCGAGCTGGCCCTGAGCCACCCCGACCTGGTCCGCTCCCTGGTGATCATCAACAGCGGGCCGGAGGCGCCGGCCAGCACGCTGCGCGAGCGCCTGGGGCTGATTAAAGTGTACCTCCAGCGGGTCACGACCGTGCGCCTGCGCGGCATGCGCCGCATGGGCCAGGCGCTGGCGGGCCAGCTGCTGCCCGCGCCGGAGCAGGCCGCGCTGCGGCGGGCCTTCATCGAGCGCTGGGCGCAGAACGACCGGCGCGCCTACCTGGCCGCGTTGCGCGCCATCGGGGGCTGGAGCGCTGGCGCGCGCCTGTCCGGCCTGCGCTGCCCGACGCTGGTCGTCGCCGCCGAGCACGACTACACCCCGGTGGCCTACAAGCGTGCCTACTGCGCGCGCATCCCCCGGGGCGAGCTGGTGGTGATCGCGGGGTCGCGGCACCTCACGCCGCTCGACCGCCCGGCCGAGCTCAACGCCACCCTCCTGCGCTTCCTGGCCGGGCAAGGCGCTATAAGCGCGTAGGCCATAGGGCGAACGCGCTGTGCGGCGCTGGTGCGGGCCCACCACGGCGCTCGGGCTTGCTGAGGCGGTGCGTACCATGTCCGGTAGTGGACCACGCTCGCAGAAAGAAGATTGGAGTTGCTGTGCAGACCACTCAACGTATTGGCTATGCCGCCGACCCTACCTGGCGGGCCATCCAGCAGTTCCTGCCCGCGGACATGCGCCTCGCCGACGAGTCGCTGCCTGCGGAGGAGTACTGGGGCTGGCGCGGCCATCAGGTCCACCTCGACCGCCTCGAGCGGGCATCCTCGCCGGTGACGGTCATCCTGCTGCACGGGGTGGGCACCAACGGGCGGCAGCTGTCGCTGATCGCCGGCGCCCCGCTCTGGCGGCGCGGGCTGGCCACCGTAGCCCTCGACCTGCCGAGCTACGGGCAGACGCGGGTCGCGCCCGGCGCCAGGGTCACCTACGACGACTGGGTGCGGCTAGTGTGCGACTTCATCGACGCCGAGCGCCGGCGCGCCGGCCGGCCGGTGGTGCTCTACGGCCTGTCGGCCGGGGGGATGCTGGCCTACCACGCGGCGGCCATCGACCGCCAGGTCGCCGGGATTGTCGGCATGACCTTCCTCGACCAGCGCGCGCAGCTGGTCCGCGACGCCACCGCGCTCAACCTGCTGATGAGCCGGGTCGGCGGCTCATTTGCCGCGCTCGCGGCCGCGACGCCCCTTGGCGGCCTGAAGCTGCCCATGCGCCTGGCCTCGAAGATGCACACCCTGGTCAACGACCCGGCGGCGCTGCGGGTGTTTCTGGCCGACCGCAGCTCGGCAGGCAACTGGGCCACGCTGCGCTTCCTGGACTCCTACCTGCGCTACCAGCCTGCTATAGAGCCGGAGGACTTCGCCGTCTGCCCGATCCTGCTGACCCAGCCGGCGGAGGACCGCTGGACGCCGCTAGCTCTGAGCGAGCTGGTGCTGCGCAGGGTGCGGCGGGTGCCGGTGACGCGGGTGCTCCTTGAGTGCGCGGGGCACTACCCGCTGGAGCAGCCGGGCCTGGCGCAGATGGCGGAGGCGATCGTCGCGTTCGTCGGGGGCCTGCCGGGCGTCTGAGCCCGGGGCAGCGGCCCGATCCAGTGCGTCAGGCTCAGGCGCGGATCGCCGGCAGGAAGACCTGGAACGCATCGCCGATTGTGTCCCGAAGCGGGTCGCGGTCATAGGCGAAGTACACCCACGCCGTCGGCGAGACGCCGGGCATCGTGGTGCTCCACGGCAACAGCTGGCCGCCATATCAGTGGTCTGGAGCGCCGCGAAAGGCGCCGGCGTACGGCATCGCGATGTTCGCGCCGCCGATGCCGGCCGCCGCCGCCTGCGCGGTGAACTCGACCGCCACCGTGTATGCCGTGCAGCGGAGGGCGGTGGGTGTGCGCCGCCTGGCGGCGTAGGACGCCTGTCGCTCAGCATTGTGCGCTGCCCTGCCACGCCGTGGCAGGGCGAGAAAGGGCGTCGGCGCCGGGGCTGAAGCCACAATCTGGCTCGACTGGTTCGAGCGCGAGCTCGATAACATTCGCGCCACCCTGGCCTGGAGCCAGACCACGCCGGAGGGGTGCGCTGGGGCCAGCATTGATAGGCGCCCTGCCCTGGTTCTCGTACCGGCGCGGCTATGTTCAGGAAGGCCGCAGGTGGTCGAAGCGGGTGCTGGCCTCGCCCGCTGCGGCCGGCGCCACCGCTGAGCGATCACTGGCGCTCCTTGGTACTGCACTGCTGGCGATGTGGCAGGGCGATTTGCATACGGCGATCGCCCAGGCAGAGGAGCGGCTGGCGCTGGTGCGCCAGTTGGAGGACGATCTCGGCATCGCTACCGCGCTGATGAATCTGGGGACGATGCTGGTCAATGTAGGCAATGGCGCAGCTGCGTACCCGTTGCTCAAAGAGGCCCAGGCGCTGTACCGGAACATGGGTCACGTTCTACACCATCACGATCATTCATCTGGCGAACGCGGCGCTCGGTCTCGGCAACATCACGGAAGCGCATGATTGGCTGGAGACCGCGACCGCGACGAGCCGCGTGATCGGCGAGAACTGGCTGCTGGCCTTCGCGGTAAACACTCTCGACGAGGTCGCGCGCGTCCAGGGTGACTACGAGCGGGCACGCGGGCATTACGAGGAGAGCGCAGCCTTACTGCGTGCGGAGCAGCACCTCGGGGTTGTCGCGGAACTGCGTATCGAGCTCGGCCAGGACCGCCACGGCGTCGGCGAGCTGCCCCGCGGTGATCAATGTGTCGGCGCGGGCGAGACCGGCCTGGAGCGAGTTGACGCCCCAGCTAAGGCCACGGCCCCGGGGCTTTTGGCGGCTCATCGGGTGCTTCCTCGTGTGGGCTGATACGCAACGCCAAGGGCCGCGCGGACGGCAGGGGCGACCACTGTCCCGAGCAGCTCGACCGAGCGCAGGATCGCGCTATGGGGCACGGGCCCAACTACCTGGGCCTGGAAGCGGGTGTGGCCGAACAGCCGGTGCTCAAACAGAATCTTCGCGATCACCTCTCACGCGCTCCGCCGCCCGGAGCCGCAGCAGCAGGTCGAGCTTCTCGGCAAACAGGGCGTCGTAGTCGTCAAGGTTATAGCCGAAGAGGGGGGAAGGACTCGATGAAGGAGCCTCGCCCCACCATGATCTCCGCCCGCCCGCCCGAGAGCAGATCGAGGGTGGCGAACTGCTGGAAGACCCGCACCGGGTCGTCCGAGCTGAGTACGGTGACGGCGCTGCTGAGGCGGATGCGCTGTGTGCGCGCGGCCACGGCGAGCACGACGGCGGGGGCGGAGACCGTATAATTGGGGTGGCGTATCGTGTCCAGCCCCGACTTCGACGACAAGTACCTGCGGATGGAGGTTGAGCCGTATGTGGAGCTACGCCAGGAGGGCAACCGCGTGAGCGGGGAATACCAGGCCGGGCTCCAGCAAGGCGATCTGGATGGGCGCCTGGAGGGCGAGGGCCGCGTCGCCTTCAGCTTCGAGGGGATGGACGAGATGGACGAGGTGCACGGGCGGGGTACGCTGCAGGTGGATGGGGCCCAGGCGCGCTTTGTCCTGGAGTACTACCAGGGGGATACGTTCACTTTCATCTGCGAGGGGCCTACAGGGTAGAGCCGCTGCGATCCACCCCTACTCTTGCCCGTTTTTCTCGCCCCGCGCCGCAGAAGCCCGCTCACGCGGTCGCCAGCCAAAAACTTCAGTGAGCCTCCGGCGGGCGCTCGAAGAGAGGCCAGAGGCTCACTGAAGCCGAAAGTCAGCGTTTACTGAAGCCGAAAACCCTCATCCTTTCGTGAGGCAATGCGCTCAGCAGGAGCATATCTTTTTTTCACCCTCGTGCGGTAGATACAGTGATCCTGATACGCCTGGCAGCCTGGAGACGACGGTAGCCTCCGGCAGGGATCGTTCTTGAATGCCTATTGAAGAGGAACTGATGTCCCGGCCAGAACCACTGGACCAGCGTGCCGCGGTGGTGCTCACCGACCAGCAGCAGCGTATCGTCGCCCACGACCACGGCCCCGCCCTGGTCTACGCCGTCGCCGGCGCGGGCAAGACGACGGCGATGGTCCACCGCGTCGAGCGGCTGGTGCGCGAGCGCGTCTTCGCCCCGCAGCGTATCCTGGTCAGCTCCTTCAATAAGTCCGCGGTGGACGACCTTGGTCGGGCCCTGGCCAGCTGGACTCACTGCCGCCAGGTCGCCCGCCACACCCTCCACGCCCTCGGCTACAAGATCGTGCGCCACGCCGCTGAGCGGGGGCGCCTGCCCCGGTTCGCCCCGGATGCCCTCAAGGTCAACGGCGAGGAGCGCCAGCTGCTCTGGGCCGCCCGTGAGCTCGCTCGCCAGCACAGTCTGGTGGACCCGGGCGAGCTGGACGCCCTCGACGAGCAGGATCTGCTCAACTACATCGGGGCCTGCAAGGGCAATCTGCGCTATCCCGACCTGGACGCCCGGGGGCTCCCGCCCGCAGCCCTGACGGTCGCCCAGCAGGCCGAGGCCCCGCCCAACCTGCCCTGGTACCTCGACCTCTACCGGCTCCACGAGGAGGTGCGCGCCCAGCGCGGCTGGCTCACCTTCGACGACATGCTCCTGCTTGGCTGGGAGGCCCTCGTCCGGCATCCCGACGTGCTGGCCTTCTGGCAGCGCAGCTACGACGCCGTCATCGTCGACGAGTTCCAGGACGTCAACCTGGCCCAGGCAGAGATCCTCGACCTGCTCACCCGGCCCCGCGCCAACTATATGGCCATCGGCGATGACGACCAGACCATCTACGGCTTCCGCGGCGCCCATATGGGCTTCTTTCGCGACTTCGGGCGGCGCTACGGCGCGGTGATCTACGCGATGACCGACAACTTCCGCTGCCAGGCCTCCCAGGTGGTGCTCGCGAACCGGGTGATTGTGCAGAACCAGGGCCGGCACCCCAAGCCGCTTGTCGCGACCCAGGGCTTCGGGGGCGTGACGGCGCTCCGGCGCGCGCCCGACAGCGCGGCGCTGGCCCGCCAGATCGTCGACGACATCACGGCCGCCCAGGCGATGGGTGTGGCAGGCGCCCAGATCGCGATCCTGGTGCGCCTGACCGCCCAGACGCCGCCAATCGAGCAGGCGCTGATCGCGGCCGGCATCCCCTACCGTGTCGCCGGCGAGCCGCCCTTCTTCCGCCGGCGCGAGATCATGGACTTGCTGAAGTACGTGGAGCTGGCCGACCTCGACGCGGCGCTGCGCGGCGGCCGGCGGCTCGACGCGGAGCAGGGTGAGCGCTGCGCGGCCTGCTGGCGCAGCCTCTACAACCGGCCCAAGCGCTACCTGACCCGCCAGCTCTTGCAGGCGACGACCCAGGCGGTGCTGCGCGAGGGCCGGCCGCTGAGCGAGGTGCTGGTGGAGCTGACGGACAAGGTGCCCGGGCGCACGGCCGCCACGCTCCACGACCTGGCCGACCTGCTCATCTGGCTCGCCGAGGCCCGCGCCCAGCGCCCCGCCGAGGCGCTGCTGCGCGAGCTGGACCGGCGGCTGGGCTACCAGGACTTCCTGATCCGCCACAGCGGCTTTGCGGAGACGGGGGCCGGCTACGCGGCGAACGTGGCGGCCTTCATCCAGTACACGCGCGGCAGGGGGACGCTAGCAGAGCTGGAGGCCCACCTGGCGGAGCTGGAGGCGGCGCACAAGGAGCTGGAGGCGGGCGATCCCCGCGCCGTAGACATCCGCACCATCCACAAGGCCAAGGGGCTGGAGTGGCCGGTGGTCATGGTGCCCAACTGCACGGCGGGCATCATCCCAGTCGGTAGTGCCGATGACGTCGAGGAGGAGCGTCGGCTGCTCTACGTGGCGATCACCCGTGCCCGACAGCGCCTCTACTTATACGCGGCCAGCGGGGAGGGCCAGCTCTCCCCATTCCTGACCGCCGCGGGGGTGGATGTGACGCTGGCGCGGGTGGCGCAGGCCGGGCGGCTGCTCGCGGCCGATCCGACGAACTGGACGGCGGCCGAGGCCCTGAGCCTCCTGACGTTCCCGCGCGAGTATGGCCAGGAGCGCTGCTTCACACACTGGTGGGGCGCCCCGCCCGAGGTGCGCTGCCGGGTCGCCGGGCGGCTCCTGGCCCTCGTCCAGGCAGTGACGGAGCGCGACGCGGCGAGTCGTTTGGGCATCAGCACTGCCGACGTGCAGCTCTGGAGCCGCTTCGCACCCGAGCCGGACCCGGCGCTTGCGCGACCCTTCTCCGACCTCGATGCACTCTGCCCGCCGCCTGGGGCCAGGTGGTCAAGGCGGGCTGGCGCCGGCCCCTCTCGCGCCCAGCAGGCCCCTGCGGACTATCGGGTCGGCGAGCTGGTGCGGCATCCGCAGTTCGGCCAGGGGGTCGTCGTCGCGGTGGAGGCCGGCACCACTCGGCGCCAGGCCGAGTGGTATGTGACGGTGGAGTTCCGCAGCCGGGGCCTGGTCAAGCTGCTGGCGAGCCTGGCGCCGCTTCAGCGCGTGGGGTGAGCTGATCGGCGCCTTACGCGGGCACCATTGGCGGCGAACGCCCCCTTCACCTTTGCCAGGGCCGCCAGGGCCCGCGGCACGTCGCCCTCGTCGAGAGCGATCTCCGTCAGCAGCGCGTGCTGCTTTTCGCTGTCAAGCCGTTGCAGCACGTCGCGCTGGAGGTTCTCCCATCGACCCTGTGCCTGCGCCAGGGCTCGCACTTCCTGGTAGCCGGCCAGGCTCGGGCGTAGCCGGAAGAGCGCATCGCTCAGGGCCAGGGCGTCGGCGAGATCGCCGCGCTGCTGCGCCCGGTCGCGCAGCCAGGCGAGGTAGCGCCCCTCCCGGCCCGGGGCGGGCTTGCGCTCGCGGATGAGGCGCTCGGCGCCCTCTTCCTGACCGAGCGAGACCAGCAGTGTAGCGAGCTCGAGCAGGGTGACGTCGCTCGCCCGCGCGGCCTCAGCCAGGGCCTCGTCGGTTCGGCTGCGGGCGACGAGCCGGCCAACAAGCTCACGCTGGAGCCCGGCCTCGCGGCAGATCGCCAGGAAGACCTCGTCGTTGAGCCCCTCGCTGGCGAGGCGCAGCAGGAAGCGACCGAAGGCCTCGTGGCGCCACCCCGTGTGTGTGGTGTTCGCTTCGTACATGGCGTCGCGCGCCCAGCTCATCACCAGCCGCCGCTCCTCACTACGAAGCGGTGCGCTCACAGTTGTGCCGCTGGAAGCAAGCCGGGCTCTGGGACATCGCCTGGAACGGACTCGAGCAACCGCGCTCAATAACACAAATACAACCGTAGTAATAGTCGCACTCTCGTCGCCGGCTTGCGCTCCTCCTAACAGGACCACTGCCGTGCCCTGCTGGACCGGGGAAAGATCGGTGACGCGGGCCTGGAGTGTGTTGTGGGCGACCACGAAACCGGTGCCGCCCAGCAGCATTGCCAGTGAGAAGACCCGTGTGGGGCTACTCCAGCAACCTGCGGCGCCACCGGTCGCGAAAGCGTCCCTGCCCGTGGCTGAACCGACTCTCTCCTACCCCCGCGTGTACCCTACCATGAGAGGTCGAACGAGGAGTGTTCTGGCTCACGTTGCGCCCGCGCCCCCGTTGCGTGGGCGGCGTGACTCGTTCCGCTCGCACCGGGCAGAGCGCCGCCCCGAGCGGCAGGCATTGCCACCACGCTGGCATTGAGCGTCACGTCCACGTACCTTCAGCGAACCCGGCGCCGGGCGAAGCAGGGAGGGCGTGATGCACGCAACACTTGTGTCTCGGCAGCGCGCGTCGTACGACGTGCGGTTCTGGCTGTGGTGGGTGGTGGCGACGATGCTGGGCTGGTCCGGGGGCATCTGGTACGGCTTCTTTCTGGGCATTCTGGCGCCGAGCAACGTCACAGTTGCGCTGGCTGTGGGCGTGGCCGTGGGGCTGCTGCAGTGGCTGGTCTTCCGCGCCGAGGCGGTGGAGGTGCCTCGCCTGGCCTGGTGGGCGCCAGCTGGCGCGGTCGGGCTGGTGCTCCCGGTCGGGCTCGCTCGCCTGATCTGGGGTGAGCCCGAAGGCGCGGGCTGGCTGGTGGCCGCAGTGGTCGGCGGCGCGCTGGCCGGCGCGCTCCAGCAGGGCATCTTGCGCCAGGCCCTGCCCCACTCCTGGTGGTGGGCGCCCGCCAGCGCGGCCGGCTGGGGCCTCGCGATGCTCGCCTTCGCCGCGCCCAGCCTCGTAGTGCACGCCGGGCCGGAAACCGTCGGGGTCTGGTCCCCGTTCTCACTCCTGATGGATTTCGTGCCCGGGCTGATGGTGGGGGCGACCACCGGCACCGCGCTCACCTGGCTGCGGCGCCAGATCGCGTCGGCCTCGGCGTCGCAGGCCCGGCCCGCCGCGCCCCCTGACCCGATCTGGCGGCGCAGGCTGGTGGGCGGCATGCTGGTCGCGGCCCTGCCATTCCTGTTCATCAGCCTCCCCAGCGTGGTGAGTATGAGCAGGTACATGTCCACTGTCCCCCGCGAGTACCGGGCCCTCACGCTCTCAGATGCGGCGTTTCGCGCGCGCGCCATCGCGTTTAGCCCGGACGGCAGCCGGCTCGTCACCTGCTCACCCGATCTGGGGGCGGCGCTGATCGACCGCGCCACCGGCCACGTGCTCCTGACCCTCCCCGGCGCGTTCACGGCCAGCGACGGCATGATGGCAGACGTGGCGTTCAGCCCGAACGGCACGCTGCTGGTGACAGCCGACATCGTCCACCCAGGTCCGCCCGACATGCCGCTGCCCACGCCGAACGATGCGACGGTGCGCCTGTGGGACGCGGCCACCGGCGCCGAAGTGCGCGCCTTCCCCGGGCAGGAGCGGGGCGTCTCGCGCGTGGCCTTCAGCCCCGACAACACGCTGCTGGCCGTGGCCGTGGCTGACGGGACGTGGTCGGTGAAGCTGCTCGACGTGGCCACCGGCGCGGCGGTGCGCACTCTTAAGGCGCCCATGCCGATCACCGATCTCGCCTTCAGCCCCGACGGCGCCCTGCTGGCCACGTCATCAGTTGATGGGGTCGTGACCCTGTGGGACGTGGCGAGCGGCACTGTGCGCCGCAGCATCGCCGGGCCCGCAATCGAGAACGAGGATCCGGGGTCGCGGATCGCCTTCAGCCCCAACGGCGCCACGCTCGCGGTGGCGGGCAGTAAGATCATCCAGCTGCGGGATGTGGCGACGGGCGCGCTGCTCCATACTCTGGAGGGGCACGGGGACCAGGTGTGGTGGGCGGCCTTCAGCCCGGACGGCCGGCTGCTGGCGACGGCCTCGGACGACAAGACTGTGCGGCTGTGGGACGTGGCGACGGGCGTCGCGGTGCGTGTGCTGGAGGGGCACGCCTGGTGGGTGCGCGGGGTGGCCTTCAGCCCCGACGGCACCGCGCTCGCCTCAGCCTCGTTCGACGGAACGGTGAAGCTGTGGGACGTCACTACTGGCGCAGAGCTACGCAGCATCGCCTGGCCGGGGACGTCGTAAGGCGCGGCCTGCCAGTTCGCTGGCGCCTTTCTGCTGCTAGTGTCGATGGTCGTCAGGGCCATCCTGGCGGCCGTGAGCGTATAGGTCACGGCGCACACCGGGGGTGGCTGGCGGCGGCCAGGGCCGCGCGCCGGTGCTCGGTGATGGTCGAGCGGATCGGCTCGACGCTCTTGATCCGAAAGGGCTCAATGATCGTCCGCGGAAAGGCCGACGAACTGGTAGCGCTCAGCCGCGCCGTTTCTCGTAGGCGAACAAGGTCATGTCGGGATAGGTCGTCTCGCCGACCTTCACATACCCGAGCTGCTCATAGAAGTGCTGATTCCGCAGGGCCCACCCTGGCGTGTCGAGGGTGTAGCGCGCGGCCGGGTGGGCTTGCTCGAGAAAGTGCATCGCCAGTGTGCCGAACCCCCGATTGTGATAGGCAGGGTCGATCGCAATCACATCCAGGTGGGTGTGCGCCTCGCCGTGATCAAACACCACCATCACGCCGATGGCGCGGCCTCCATGCACTATCTTGTAACACGCGTGCTGCGCGATGTTCGTGCGCATCTGCTCCGCCGAGTCGTAGCCGGGCGGCCCACCGGGCGCGACCTCGGGGTAGAGCACGGAGTCGTGGTGGAAGGCCGCGATCTGGATCTGGACGAGCGCTTCTGCGTCTGCGGCGGTGGCGGGCTCAAAGGTGACCTCCATAACACCTCACTGGGTCGCACCCTGTGATCATCGTCAGACACCCACACCCGTACCGGCCCCTGTCTGCCCTTCCCGCCCCAGGCGTGCTCACTGGGTGTACTGGGCCTCGCCGTTGCCGAACGACGAGTTCTCCCACGAGGTCTCGACCAGGCTGATGGCGAGATCCTGCGGGCGCAGACCCGGGCGCTCAGCGAGCAGCTCGGCGGCGCGCGCGTAGAAGGCCCGCTTCTGCCCCGGCTTGCGCCCCGCGCTGAGGGTCACCTGCACGAGCACCACCGCCTCGGAGCGAGCAATCCCCAGGTACTGCGGATCGGCGATCAGGTTCTCGGGCGCCTGCTCGCCGATTATCTGGAAGCGGTCGTCAGCGGGCACGCCCATCGTCTCGACCAGAGCCTGGTGGATCCCCTCGGCGAGGGCCTGGCGGTAGCCGGCGTCTGTGCCGGCGCGGAGGTCAATGCGAACCAGCGGCATGGGCTTCCTTTCGTTCGTCGCTTCATAGTGGCCAGGGACGCGGGATGCGGCAGCGGAGCCTGTGCTACTACCCCGTGCCGAGCGTGGGCTGTTGCGCACCGCCAAGGGCCGCGCGGACGGCTGGGGCGACCACCGTCCCGAGCAGCTCGACCGAGCGCAGGACCGCGGCGTGGGGCACGGGCCCCACCACCTGGGCCAGGAAGCGGGTGTGGCCGAACAGCCGGTGCTCAAACAGAATCTTCGCGATCACCTCATCGGGGCTGCCCACCAGCAGGTGGCCCTGCGGCGCGCAGGCGGCCTCGAACTGCTGCCGGGTGATCGGCGGCCAGCCGCGCTCGCGCCCGATCCGGCGCATCACCGCCGCGTAGGCCGGGAAGAAGGTGTCTCGCGCCTCGGCCGCCGTGTCGGCGACAAAGGCGTGGGAGTTGATGCTGAGCGGGAGGTTGGCATGGCCGGAGCGGCGGCCAGCCTCACGATAGTGCTCCACCAGGGGTACGAAGCGCTCGGGGGCGCCCCCGATGATCGCCAGGGCCATCGGGAGTCCGAGCGTGCCCGCCCGCAGCACCGACTGCGGGGTGCCGCCCACGGCGACCCAGACGGGCAGCGGCGCCTGGAGCGGGCGCGGGTAGACCGCCTGGTCCTCCAGGGCGGCGCGGTGGCGGCCCGCCCAGCTCACGCGCTCCGCCGCCCGGAGCCGCAGCAGCAGGTCGAGCTTCTCGGCAAACAGGGCGTCGTAGTCGTCAAGGTCGTAGCCGAAGAGGGGGAAGGACTCGATGAAGGAGCCTCGCCCCACCATGATCTCCGCCCGCCCGCCCGAGAGCAGATCGAGGGTGGCGAACTGCTGGAAGACCCGCACCGGGTCGTCGGAGCTGAGCACAGTGACGGCGCTGGTGAGCCGGATGCGCCGCGTGCGCGCGGCGGCCGCGGCGAGCACGACGGCGGGGGCGGAGACCGTGTAATCGGGGCGGTGGTGCTCGCCCACGCCGAAGACGTCGAGCCCGACCTTGTCGGCGATCGCGATCTCGTCGAGCAGCTCGTCCAGGCGCCGTCGGGCACTCGCGGCCGAGCCGTCAGCTACGTCGCCAAAGCTGTAGACACCGAGCTCCACGCAGGCTCCTTTCCGCTCCACTCCACCGTACTGCTGGCGCCATCACTATAGCAGGAGTTGGCAGGTCGATGCGGGCGCCCTCCAGCTGCTGCGCCAGAGCATGGCCGCCCTGTGGGCGGCCGGGCAGACTGAGCTGATGCTCTTCGTCACCGACGGCAACGCACCCGCCCAGCGGCTCTATGCCCGGCTCGGCTTCGCTCTGGTCGAACCGGTGGCATAGACGTCCCGGTGGCCGCGCGCGAGGGGTGTGGTAGGATGCACAGTGGGGAGGCCCTCGACGCCCCGTGATCGCTCTCGTGTCCACGGCCCACCGGCGCGGCGATGCTGACCCGCTCGCGCTCGCCAGGGATGTCGCGCCATCGTATCCACTGGCGGTGGCCCAGACACACCAGCCTTCCCTGCTCTGGTGGAGCCAGTATGCCTCCGTGCCAGAGCAAGAGCCTCGTGTGTTTCACCCCGTTCAGGCCGCATAGGTCGCTCTCTATGTGCCGGGCCTCCCATCACAGGCATCTGGCTACCAGGCCAGCTGCTGGCGCATCCACCCCGAGGTATTGTGGAAGTTGACCACTGCGCTGCCGGGTGGTACGAGCGCGTCGCAGGCCTGGAGGAGCTCGTCGTCGAGGCGCAGCTCGATCGCCGGTAGAGCGTGCTCGAGCTGCGCGAGCGTGCGTGGGCCGACGATCGGCGCCGTGATCACTGGCTGCGCCATCACCCAGGCCAGGGCCAGTTGGGCCAGCGGGATGTCGCGCTCCTGAGCCAGAGCCATAAAGTGCTGCCCCACGGCGACGACGGTCGGGGTGACCCGCTCGGCGTAGATCCCGCCGCGCAGGGCGGCCCGCGAGTCGGCGGGTACGGCCTGGGCATCAGTATAGTCGAGCAGGTTGTAGGGCGGCTGCTTCGAGCAGTAGCGCACGTAGTGTGCCCGCAGCCTTTCACTTGCACCAGTTGTGGTGAAAAGTTGCACCCGGTGAAAGCGCGATTCCAGGGAGAGCTACTTACGCTTCTTGCGGTTGGCCTTGCGCGAGGCCGAGGCCGCCTTGCGCTTGTTCTTCTCCTTGCGGGCTTTGTCCTGCTTGCGCTGCTGGGCGGCGGTGCGCTCCGCGGCCTGGGCCCGCTCGGCGCGATGCCTGGCCTGAAAGGCGGCCATATTCTCACGCAGGTCCGCGGGGAACATCTGCGCGTGGCGCTCCTCGCGACGCCGGCGCGACTTCTCCACCAGCGGGTCGTCCGGGTCGGGCTCGACGCCGATCTCCTGCAGCACATCGCCCCACGCGCCATGCATCGACTCGTCAATCCTCTCGAGCTCGAAGGCGCGCCGGATCAGCGGCAGGGCCTCGGTCGCCTTCAGGTCAACCAGGGCGCTCATCACTGCAGTGACCGCCTCCTCCTGGTCGGTCTCGGCCCCAGCGAGGATCGCACTCAGGGTTGCGACTGCCTCCCCACGGAACTCCGGGTGCCGCTCGACGATCTCCTTCAGCGCGTCAGTGGCGCGGGCGCGGCCCTAGACCCAGCGGCTCCGGTCGCTGAGGTAGTCCCGCAATGGCGCGAAGGCCGGCGTGCCGGTGGCTCCCAGCATCCCGATGAGCTCATCGCCGACCAGATCAAAATCTAGGTCGAAGAGCGGGATAAGGTCAGGCACAGCGGCTGACAGATCGAGCTTTGCCAGCAGATGAAGCGCGTGGATCGGCGCCCAGACCTCCGGGGAGTCACTGTCTGCGGTATGAAGTGCTCGGTCACGGAGGATGCGCACAAGCTCGGGGACGTGCTCCTGGCCGATACCGAGCTCGACACGGCGCCGCTCCAGCTCCTCGTCGTCAATCTCGCCGAGGGTGAGGATCGCGTCAAGGGGTGGCTGATACGGGCCGGCGGCGGGGCGCAGGGCCGCGAGGACGTGGGCGCGCACTGGCCGAGTCAGGTCGCTGCCGTCCCCGCCCCAGTCTATCTCGAAGGGCGCCGGCCGCACATCCAGGGGCTCGCGCTCCAGGTCGAAGGGCTCTTCTTCATCAAGGGTCTGGTCGGGATCACTCATAGGTATGATGTCCTCAGGGTGGGAGATAACATTGATTGAGCTTATGCTCCGGCACCCCAGATGCCGGAGCGCTTGATCTCCACGACCTGCACGAAGTCGTGCAGCTGCGCCAGCAGATCGGGGATGGTCAATGGCTCGGTGAGGCTGCGCCGCCACACCTCGCGGTCAAGCGTGCCGAGGACCAGGTAGCGATTGCCGGCCAGATCAGGCGCCTGCTGCGCGTGGAGCGCCGCGAGCTGGGCCTCGAGCTCGTCCTGGTGCGCGATCAGCAGGTCACAGCGCGGGCAGTAGCGGCAGGATTTGTGGATAGCGACCGGGTTCTGCGGGTCGACGTGGACGACCAGGGGCACCTTGCGCAGCAGCGTGCGGCCGTCGCAGCCGGGGCAGATCGGCGAAGCGCCGGTCGCGGAAGGGGTTGAGCAGGAACTGGTAGCGTGGCGCCTGCTTACCAAGACGGCGCGAGGGCGCCGCCGTTCGCGCCTGGGCCGCGCGCAGCGGGGCGAGCAGGATGGCCTCGACGTCGGCGGGCGGTGCTACGGAGGCACTTACCTGGGGCCAGACACGATGGGCGGGTTGACAACTAAGTCCCGCTTGAGCGTGATCGTCTTCAGATCATCGTGCAGGTAGGGGCGGCGACCGCAGTGGAGCGCATCGCAGCGCTGACGGACGCCGGGCTGGCAGACCTTCCACGGGCAGAGCCGGCCAAGGTAGGCGCCCCGCGGGCTGGCGAGGAACACATCGGCGCCCGTATTGCGGCTCTGGGCGTGGCCGAGCAGCTTGCGCCCCAGGGCGGCCAGCTGGGTGAGGTTGGCGTCGTCGGCAACTGTGACCAGCAGGTCGATGTCCTTTGGGTCGGCCTTCGCGGTGGCGAGCGAGCCGAGCAGGGCGATGCGCTCTACGCCGGGGAGTAGGCTGGCAGCCTGGGTGAACAGCAGCGCCCCGGTGAGCAGGTGCGCGCGGATGGGCGGCAACGTTGCCAAGCAGGCTTTGCGGAGATCGCTCAACGTTGAAAGAGTGCGACGAGCGCCGCGGCAACCTCGTCGCGCTTGGCATTGCTGATGTGGCCGGCGCGATAGAGGATCAGGGCGCTGTCGGCGGTGAAGAGGCGGTTCGGACGGATGAAGCTGGCCTGGCGCAACCCGCCGTCCGCAAAGTCGCTATCGAGCAGCGGGATCGCGTAGGCGTCCCGCGTGACCTGGCTGGTGATCTGGCAGAGGATGACATCGTCGCCGCTGAGATCGACCAGCACTAGCGCGGGGCGGCGCTTGGTGGCGCTCAGATCGGAGAAGGGGAAGGGGACAACGACCACATCGCCGCTTACAAATGCGCCCACGCCGCATCCTCCTCGGGGCGATCCCAGTCGCGGCGCAGCACCGGCTCGCTGGCCAGTGCGGACTCACGCACGGCGGGCTCACCCTGGGCGAGCAGATCGGCAGCGTCACGCTCGATCAAAAAGGAGATGAAGTCGTAGACCACGGCGAGCTTCTCCGGCGGCAGCTGCCGCAGGCGCTCGTCGATCTCGCGCAGGGTCACAGCGGTCATTAGGGGGCCTCCTTACTGTCACGCTGGCTCCATTATATGTCGGATGGGCAGTGCCTGCCTCAGAGCGATGCCACCTTCCCCTCGACGGCAACGAGCGCCTCGACGGCGACGATGGCTCACTGCAACTTTTGGCTACGTTTGCTCCTGAATTCTTGCCCCGCCTCGCCTCAGAAGCCCGCTCAGAGGGTCGCCATCCAAAAGTTGCACTGAGCCCTCGCCGGGCCTCGTTGGAGGGGGCGAGGGCTCAGTGCAAACGAAAGACCGCGGTTAGTGCAAACGAAAGCCAGCAGTGCAAACGAAAGTCAGCAAATAGTGCAAACGAAACTCCTCATCAGTGCAAACGAAAGTCAGCATCTACAACATCTACAAAAATAATCACATCTGACGCTGGGTGGTGGCCGAGATGCGCATGAGCAGGCCGGCGATCACGAAGTTGATCAGCACTGACGAGCCGCCGTACGAGACGAAGGGCAGGGTGATGCCGGTCAGGGGGATGATGCGCAGGTTGCCGCCGATGATAATCAGGGCCTGCACAGCGATGATCGTGGTCAGCCCGAAGGCCAGCAGCTGCTCGAAGCCGCGGAAGCGCCCCGGGATGCGCAGGGCGATGTGGTAGCCGCGGAAGACCAGCAGCACGTAGGCGATCAGCACCGCCAGCGTCCCCGCGAGGCCCAGCTCCTCGCCGACGGCGGTGAAGATGAAGTCGGTGTGGATGGCCGGCACGATCGCCGGCACGCCCATCCCCAGGCCCTGGCCGAAGATCCCGCCCGCTGAGAGGGCGTAGATCGCCTGGACGATCTGGTAGCCTGTGCCCTGCGCTGTCGCCCACGGGTCTAGCCAGACCGCAACGCGCAGCGCCACCACCGGCACGATCTGGTAGAGCACGTAGGCCCCGGCCCCGAAGGCGACCAGGGCCGCCAGCACGTACCACCCCTGCCCCGTGGCTGCGTAGAGCATGGCCAGGAAGACCCCGAAGAGCAGCAGGGCCGCCCCGAGGTCGCGCTGGAAGACGATCGTGCCCATGGCGATGCCCCACATCGCCGCGATTGGCATCAGGTAGGGCAGCGGCGGCAGGGTCAGCGGCCCCAGCCTGTAGCCGGCGGCGACCACCTCGCGGTGCTCGTTCAGGTACGAGGCCATGAAGATCACCAGGATGATCTTCAGCAGCTCTGAGGGCTGGAAGAGGAAGAAGCCGAAGTTGAACCAGAGGTTCACCCCAGAGCCGTTCGGGTCCACCCCGAAGACGAAGGTAGCGAAGATCAGCAGCAGCCCCAGGCCCAGCCAGATGTAGCGGTAGTGGTCGAGAAAGTCGAACAGCGACAGGCGCATCCAGCGGATCAGCAGCCCGTCCCACGGTACGAACAGCATCGCCGCCAGCCCTACTACCCCCAGGGTTACCCAGAGCGACTGCTTGCTGGCCACGCCCTCGTAGCAGTTGTAGATCGTGCCGTCGGCGGCGGTACACTGGTAGATCAGATTCAGGCTCGGTTCAAGGCGCGCCGTGAGCATCAGGCTCAGCCCGGCCAGCAGGGCCACCAGCGGCAGCACCACCTGGTCGGCCCGCGGGCTGTTGACGCTCAGGCCCACCGATACGCCGATGAAGAGCAGCAGCGGCAGGGCCGAGGGCCAGAGGATGCTCAGCACCCCCGGCACTGTGGCTACAAACTCGCGCTGCTGGGTCGCCGTCATCACTAGCAGGTACCCGGCGGCGAAGAAGAGCAGCACGGTCAGCAAAAGCTGGAACTCGGTGCCGCGGAACTGGCGCAGGCGCGCGATCAGTGTGCCCATAGTCCTACTCGCAAGGCGTCGTACCAGGGTGACAGGGTGACAGGGTGATTTCTGGCGGCACTCCACAGGCTACCCGGTCACCATGTCACCCTGTCACCTGGCTACCCCGTCACCTCAGACCGGCCAGGCCCCGACGCCCTCGCGCTCGCAGTGGTAGCCGCAGCGGGCGAGGTGGTCGATCACGGCCTGGGCGTGCTCTTCGTCGCGCACCTCAAGGGCAAGCTCGACGCCGGCCCGGTCCACGGGCACGCGCCACATCGCCCGGCGGTGGGCCAGATCCATCACGCTGGCCCCGGTCTCGGCCACCCGGTCGACCAGGCCGGCCAGCCCGCCGGGTCGGTCGTCGACGCTGGTGCGCAGCAGCAGGTAGCGCCCCTGGCGCACCATGGCGGTCTCGAGCACGCGGGCCAGCAGGTTGCTGTCGATGTTGCCGCCGCCTAGCACCGTGGCGGCGCTCTCGCCGGGGCGCAGGCGCACCTTGCCGCTCAGCAGGGCGGCCACCCCAGCCGCGCCCGCGCCCTCGACGACCAGGCGGCTGTTCTGGACCACGTGGGCGATCGCGAGCACGATCTCGTCCTCGTCGACGGTGACCACATCGTCG
>JAAXUL010000057.1 GCA_013336035.1 Chloroflexales bacterium | reverse complement strand
TGGTTTACAGACTCATGGCACTACAGAGGCTTCGACCTTGATGCCAGCCGTCAGCACAAGTGTACCATTTTCATGCGGTGTTGTGCGCGAATCGCATGGACGGCTGGTTTGATACGAAAGGCTCGTATGGAACAGCGCACCGGCGCCGCGGGCGGGACCCAGATGGAGCGCGTGCTCTACGAGGTGAAGAAGGTCATCGTCGGCCAGGACCATCTGCTGGAGCGGCTGATCGTCGCGCTGCTGGCCCGCGGCCATCTCCTCGTCGAGGGCGTGCCCGGGCTCGCCAAGACGATGACGATCAGGACCCTGGCCGAGGCGATCGGCGGCGAGTTCAAGCGCATCCAGTTTACCCCCGACCTCGTCCCCGCCGACCTGGTGGGCACCCGCGTCTACAACCAGAAGAGCGGCGAGTTCAGCACCGCCCTCGGCCCCGTCTTCGCCAACCTGCTCCTCGCCGACGAGATCAACCGCGCCCCCGCTAAGGTCCAGAGCGCCCTGCTCGAGGTTATGCAGGAGCGCCAGGTGACGATCGGGCGCGAGACCCACCCGGTGCCGCGCCCCTTCCTGGTGCTCGCCACCCAGAACCCGGTCGAGACAGAGGGCACCTACGCGCTGCCCGAGGCCCAGGTGGACCGCTTCATGCTCAAGGTGCTTGTCGGCTACCCCAGCCCCACCGAGGAGTTCGTGATCGTCGAGCGCATGGCGGGCCGGCCCGCCGCCGTGCAGAAGGCCCTCACGACCGACGAGCTTCTGGCCCTCCAGGCCCAGGCCGATGCGGTGTACGTGGACCCGGCCCTGATCGAGTACGCCGTGCGCATGGTGAGCGCTACCCGCCAGCCGAAGGAGGTGGGCCTCGGCGACATCCAGCACTACATCAGCTTTGGGGCCAGCCCCCGCGCCTCGATCAACCTCATCCTTGGGGCCCGCGCCCTCGCCTTCGTGCGCGGGCGCGCCTACGCCCTCCCCCACGATGTGCGCGACCTCGCCCTCGACGTGATGCGCCACCGCGTCGTGCTCTCGTACGAGGCCCTCTCGGACAACGTCAGCGCCGATGACCTGCTGCGGCAGATCCTCGAGCGCATCCAGATGCCGGAGGTACCGCTGCATGAGTACGCCAAGGCCCGCGCCAGCGCCTGAGCGCATCCTCCAGCGCCTGGACTGGCAGGTGATCAGGCGTCTCGACGGCCTGCTCCAGGGCGACTACCGCACCCTCTTCTACGGGGCTGGGGTGGACTTCGCCGACCTGCGGGAGTACCAGCCCGGGGACGATATCCGCTACATCGACTGGAATGTCACGGCGCGCATGGAGACGCCCTATGTGCGCCAGTACGCCGAGGACCGCGAGATCAGCGCGTGGTTCCTGCTCGACCTGAGCCCCTCGATGGACTTCGGCACCGTCGAGGCCCAGAAGCGCACGGTGCTGATCGATGTCGTCACGACCTTCGCCCGGCTGCTCACCCGCCACGGCAACCGCGTCGGCGCGATCTTCTATGGCGACGGGGTCGAGCGCACGGTGCCGGCCCGCGGCGGGCGCCTGCAGGTCCTGCGCCTCGCCGACGATCTGCTCCGCCGCCCGCCCCTCGCGCGCGCGCCCCTCACCGACCTCGGCGCGCTGCTCGAGGCCGGGCTGCGTACGGTCCGGCGGCGCTCCCTGATCTTCGTGATCTCGGACTTCATCAGCGTGCCGGGGTGGGAGCGGCAGCTCAAGGTGCTCAACCAGCGCCACGAGGTGCTCGTCGTGCGGCTGTGGGACCCGCGGGAGATCGAGCTGCCCGACGTCGGGCCGATCATCATGGAGGACGCCGAGACGGGCGAGCAGCTCTACGTGGACACCCACGACCGGCGCTTCCGCGAGCGCTTCCGCGCCGCCGCCCTGCGCCGCGCGGCCGCCCTGGGCGAGGCCCTCAAGGCCGCCGGCGTGGACGCCCTGGCCCTCTCGACGGAGGAGGACCTGGTGCGCGCCATCGTCCGCTTCGCGTCGCTGCGGCAGCGGCGGCGGCGCTAAGGGAGGGGTGGACCTGCCTATGTCATTTATCTGGCCCGCGATGCTCGGCTCGCTGCTGCTGCTGGCGCCCCTCGTCGCCCTCTACCTGAGGACGCAGGGCCGGCGGCGAGCTCTCGCCGCGCGCTACGGCGGCTTCGGGCTCGCGCAGACGGCGGGGGCGGGGCCGGGCCCGCGTCGCTACATCCCGCCGGCCCTCTCCCTGATCGCGCTGCTGCTGCTCGGCGTCGCCCTCGCGCGCCCCCAGGCGATAGTGAGCCTGCCCCGCCTGGAGGGCACGCTGGTCCTGGTGGTCGATGTCTCCGCCAGTATGGCCGCCGATGACGTGGAGCCGACGCGTCTGGAGGCGGCCAGGGCCGTGGCCCGCGAGCTCGTGCGGCGCCAGCCCGCCACGGCCCTCGTGGGCGTCGTGGCCTTCAGCGACGGCGGGCTGGCCGTGCAGGCCCCGACGCGCGACCAGCCCGCCATCCTCGCCGCCATCGAGCGCCTGAGCCCGCAGCGCGGCACCTCGGTCGGCGAGGGCATCATGGCGGCCCTGAATAGCATCGCCGCCGCGGGCGGGGAGGGGCCCGCGGGGACAGCGGACGGGCCCACCCCCACCCCGCTGCCCCGGGGGACGTACGCGCCCGCCGCGATCGTTCTGCTCAGCGACGGCGAGAACAACGCCCAGCCCGACCCCCTCGCCGCGGCCCAGGCGGCGGCCGAGCGCGGCGTGCGCATCTACACGGTGGGCGTGGGGAGCGCGGCCGGGACGACGCTGCAGCTCGATGGCTTCAGCGTGCACTCGCGGCTCGAGGAGGAGGCCCTGCGCCAGATCGCGCAGCTGACCGGCGGGGCCTACTACGGCCCGCAGGACAGCGCGGGCCTGCGCGGTATCTACGACGAGGTGGCGGCGCGGCTGGTGGCCAGGCCCGAGGCGACCGAGGTCACGGCCCTGTTCGTGGGCGCCGGCCTGCTGCTCCTGCTCGCCGGCGGGCTCTGCTCGTTCCTGTGGTTTAACCGGCTGGCGTGACGGCCGCCCTGGAGATCGCCGATGGATCTGCTCTGGCCGTGGTCCCTGCTGCTGCTCTGGCTCGCGCCCGCGCTCGTCGGGCTGTACCTGTGGATGCTGCGGCGCGGGCGCCGCTACGCGGTGCGCTACTCCAGCCTGTCGCTCGTGCGCGAGGCGCTGTCGCCGTACACACAGTGGCGGCGCCACTTCCCCTTCGCCCTCTTCCTCCTCGCGGTGATCGGCCTGGTGCTCGCCCTGGCGCGCCCCACGGCCGTCGTGGCGGTGCCGACCAATCAGACGGCGATCATCCTGGCGATCGACGTCTCGCGCAGCATGTGCTCGACGGACATCGCGCCCAACCGCCTCGTCGCCGCCCAGGCGGCGGCGCGCTCGTTCATCGAGCGCCAGCCCCCGGGCACGCGGATCGGGGTCGTGGCCTTCGCCGGGTTCGCGCAGCTGATCCAGCAGCCCACGACCAACCGGGCCGCCCTCGAGGCCGCGGTCGGCAACCTGACCCCGAGCCGCGGCACGGCCATCGGCAGCGGCATCATCGAGGCCCTGGCCGCCATCGCCGAGGTCAACCCGGCCATCGCGCCCGTCGGCGAGGGGTCGGCGCCCGCGCCGCCGACGGGCGAGTACGCGCCCGAGATCATCGTCCTGCTCACCGACGGGGTCACCACCACCGGCGCGCCGCCCCTGGAGGCCGCGCAGGAGGCCGCCGACCGGGGGGTGCGCGTCTACACCATCGGCTTCGGGACCGAGAACGGGTCGCAGTCACGCCTGTGGTGCGGCGGGCCGCAGCCCGGCGGGTTCGGCGGCGGGCCGCAGCCCGGCGGGTTCGGCGGCCGCTTCCGCCGCGGGATCGACGAGGCGACCCTGGAGGAGATCGCAGAGTTGACCGGGGGCGGCTACTACGCCGCCTCCAGCGCGGGCGAGCTCCAGGAAGTGTTTCGCAGCCTGCCCCTCACTTTCGTCACCAGAGCCGAGGCCACAGAGATCAGCGCCGTCTTCGCGGCCGCCGGCGCGCTCCTGGCGGCCCTCGCCATCAGCTTCTCGCTCCTCTGGAACCCGCTGCCCTGACTGCGCCGACCCTATGGGCTGACAATCTCGCCGCCGCGCAGCACGAGCAGGGGCCGCGCGAGGGCGCCGATGTCGGCGCGGGGGTCGCCCTGCACCACCAGCAGGTCAGCCATCCAACGTCCCAACCTCGTCGGCGATGCCAGCCGCGGTGGCGCTCCCACGGGTCGCGGCCTCGATAATCTGCAGCGGGGTCAGCCCGGCGGCCACCCAGTGCGCGATCTCCGCCATCGGCATCCCGATGGTCATATCCGGGACGCCGCCATAGTCGTCGCCCAGGGCGAGGAGCCCGCCGACCGCCGCAAAGCGGCGCAGATTATCGTACAGCACCGGCTGGGTAAGCCGGCGCCAATCCACCGCCTTGCCGCGGCGCAGGGGCCAGATCCTCGTGCACAGCGATCGTCGGCGTCATCGAGACGCCCCGCTACACCATAAGTGCGATCACCTCGTCCGGCAAGCGGTCGCGCGGGCAGTGGGCCGCGTCTCCGGCCCCGTTGAGCACCGCCCGGCGCAGCGCCGCCGCCCGATCGACATGGACGGTGACGCGCAGGCCACGGGCGCTGGCCGTCTCGGTGATCGCGGCGATCTCGTCGTCCGAAAGCTCTGGCCAGCGCACATCCTTGCGACCGCTTACGCGGCGGCTGCGGCCACGCTCGCCGACGCTGTCCAGATAGCCCCTCTAGCCGCGCGAGGGGCGCTCTGCCGACGCACTAAACGAGGGAGGGGCAGCCCCCTCCCTCGCTCCGTGTCCACGGTCGTCGCCTAGCGGCCGCGCTCCTGCGCCTTCTCGCCCAGGAACAGCTGGGTGACCGACGGGATCTGCTGCTCAAGCCAGCGCGCCATATCCTTCTCGTCGCTGAGGATCTGGTCGCAGATTCGGGCCGTCTCGTCGTCGCCGAGGTACTGGGCGGCGGCCTTCAGCGAGGTGTACGCCGCGATCTCGAAGTGCTCGGCCGCGTAATCGCCCAGGGCATTCTTCACCACGGTGTCCGCGGCCGCGCCCGAAGCGATGCCCTGCATAAAGCCGGAGACCGCGCCTATCGCCTCCTTCACCCCCGAGGTGCTCTCGCCGTGCCGATTCAGGCAGCTCTCCACCAGAACGGCGTGGCGGCGGCTCTGCTCGAGGTGCTGGCGGAGCTTTGCCTGCATCTCCGGGTAGGCTTTGACCTCGTCGACGTGCTTCTCCAGGGTCTGGATGACGTTGTTCTCGAGGGCGTGGGCGTCCTTCAGCCAGGCAACCAGGGTGTCGCGTGGGGCCATTGTGCTCTCCTTATTCTAGGTTCGAAACACTACGTGCTGGGCGTCGCGGACCTGTTACGGCCCGTCATCGTAGCTGGTCAGCAAGAACGAGGCCACCATCGCGGCGGGGGCGCGGGCACAAACGAGCGCATTTATCGATGGCGCGGCGCCGACGCAGAGGTTCGCCCGGATCACCTCGCCCCTCGCAGCTTCTCCAACATCGCTCTGATCGCGGGGTCGGCCGCGAGCAGCCGCCAGAGCAGGCCGCTGCGCCAGTTCTCGATCATCACGGTGATCGGCGCCTGGTTCAGGCCCATGAAGATCGGCGAGACGAAGTTTACGCTCGGGTTGTAGGCGTCGCGGAAGCCGTAGATGCCCCAGACCCGCGCGCCCAGATCGCGGTAGAGGTGCTTGAGCGCGGCCATGCTCTGCGCGGGGGTGTAGGGGAACGAGGCCAGCGCGGCGGTCGGCGCGATCGTGCCGTTGTCGTTCTTTGGCGTCGGGTCGTGGGCCTGGTAGCCGCAGTGGTCGTCACAGGCGCTCAGGCCCCAGAGGCCTGGCCCGTAGCCCTGGTGGCCGCCGGGGTTCTCCTGGCAGTAGCGGTAGTTGATCAGCGCGAGCGCCCGGTTGTTGTCGAAGTAGTTGGTGTAGCGGTCGGTGATCTGCCGCGGGTCGAGGGCCAGGTACGAGTAGTGGGTGAAGAAGAGCGGGCCTCCGCTGCCCACCCCTACGTCCAGGTCGAGCCCATAGTAGCTGAGCCCACTACGGTAGCCGTCGCCGTCGCGCGTCTTGCCCCAACTGCGGCGGTACTCGCGGGCCCGCTCGTCGGTCGCCGCCCAGCCCGAGTAGTAGAGCGACGCCGGCACCGGGTGGGTCGGCGAGGCGATCGCCAGCAGGTAGACGATCATCGTCTCGTTCCAGCCGATCAGCGGGTGGTCGATGTGCCAGCCGTGCTCGGGCGACCAGTGCCAGTACAGCGCCGGGCCGTCCGGCGTGCGGCGGTACCAGTCCCACTCGATGCTCTCCCACAGCGCGGTGACGCCCTGCCTGATCCGGCGCTCGACCGGGCTGTCGCGGTCGAAGTACTGCCGCGCCGCCAGCAGGCCCTGGGCCATAAACGCGCTCTCGACCAGGTCGCCCCCGTTGTCGTAGCGCCCGAAGAGGGCGACCGCCCGGCCATCGCGGCCGTCCAGGAAGTGGGGCCAGGCGCCGTGGAAGCGGTCGGCCCGCCCCAGAAAATCCACGATCTGCAGCAGCCGCTCGGCGACGGCCGCCCGCGCGACGAAGCTCCGCTCGGCCCCGGCAAGCATGGCCAGCACCCCGAAGCCCGAGGCGCCCAGCGCTACCAGGTGCTCGTCGCCAGGCACACACTCTAGGGCCATGCCGGCCTCGGGGTGGGCGCGCTCCCAGTACAGCCGCAGGCAGGCCTCCTGCACCATGTCAAGCAGCGCGTCGTCGCTCATGGGCGCTGTGGTCGCCGTCAGCTCGGCGGAGACCGCGTGCGCCCGGCCGTCGTGGCCGACCGCCTCGGCCCGGTAGCGGTAGCGGCCAAAGGCGGCGCCGATGTAGTCGCTGTAGCGGTCGAGCTCTGGGCCCTGTATGCCAACCGGCCGAAGCGGGCCGTCGCCCGCGGCCCGCAGGATCTGGTAGTGGGCGATGGCCGGGTCGGCCAGCGGCTGCCAGCGCAGATCGACGTGCCGCTCGTAGCCTCGCGCGCTGAGCCGCACATCGCCGCCCGCCGGCACGGCCGTCTGCGTGCGCTCGCGCAGCTTCACCTCGTCGATGTAGAGCGTGTGGGGCGCGCCGTCGTCGATGCCCTGGCTGAAGATCAGCCGCCGCAGCCGGGTGAAGTCGAGCTCGTCCGTGGAGCAGTCGAAGGCGGCGAGCGGGATCTGGACCTGCCGCCACGCGTCGGCCGGCAGGTCGCCGGCCAGCGGGCCGAGCCGCAGCGGGCGGGTGCGCCGGCCGCCCGCCAGCACGAGCTGGAGCATGGGCAGATCGGCGGCGGCGATCGGCGTGGGGCTCAGCCACCACAGCGCCAGCGTGTCGCCGGCCATGGCGAGATCGCGCCCGCGCCATGGCTCGACCCACAGCTCGGCCTTCCAGTCGCCGCCCGGCCGCGATCGCCAGGCCAGCCGCAGGCTGTTGGGCGGGCTGAAGAACTGCTCCTCGGTAACCGGGAGCTTATGGTCGACCAGCGCTAGCTCGCTCGGGGCGACGGCCTCGCCGCGGCTGGGCTGGTACGAGCCGGCGGTCCGGCTATTGTCGAAGATCAGACGCTGGTAGTAGCTGGAGGACATAGGTGCTCCGGGGTGATCACGTGGTGCCAGGGCGAAAGCTCAGTCGCCCTCCACACGCGCCAGATTAGCCCGCGCCCGCTCAACGAGCTCGGGCTCGTTCGGGAAGAGCTGCGGGACCTCCTCGTAGATCTCGGCGGCGCTGCGCGCGTCGCCCTCCTGCTCGTAGAGCTCGCCGAGCCGCAGGTAGACCATGCCGAGGTAGGGGTTGGGCCGGCCAACATTGGCCTGCACGTAGGCCTCGGCGTCCTTGATCGTCAGCCGCTCCTGGAGGATCTCGTCGATGCGCTGCTCGGCGCGAGCCACGTCGGCGGGCAGCGGCCAGGCGCGGGGGTGGTCCCAGACCCGCAGGGCGGACAGGTAGCCGCCGCGGGTGACGTACTGGTTCGTCGCGGGGTCGAACTCCTCCTCGCCGGTGAGGGCCGTGAGGAAGTCGCCCGCCGCGTAGGCCCGGTCGGCGTCGACAATATAGCTCGCGCTCAGGCGGGCCCCGTCCCACCAGGCCAGCATAAAGGTGCCGGCGAAGAGGGCGGCGACGACGGCCAGGCCGATCAGCACATTGCGCGTCAGGCGGGCCCCTGCGCCGAGGGCGCCGGCCTGCGCTTGGGGGCCCGCCTGCGGGGCGGGGGCGGCCGTGACAGGGTTCATGGTCATAGCGACCTCACTTGAACTTCGCGTTGGCGAAGGCCTGGATGAACTGGTCCTGCAGGAAGAAGAAGAGGATGACCGGCGGCAGCGAGATCATGGTCACCGCCGCCCAGATCTCCTGGGCGTTCTCGCCGGGCACGCCGGCCTGGAACTGCAGCAGCCCCAGCTGCACCGTCCAGAGCTCGGGCCGGTTCAGGTAGAGCAGCGGCCCGAAGAAGTCGTTCCAGCTGCCCATGAAGGTCAGGATGGCGACGGTGACGAGGGCGGGCCGCACCAGAGGCATAATGATCCGCCAGAAGACCCCCAGGTCGCTCGCGCCGTCGAGGCGGGCGGCCTCGATCAGCTCGTCGGGGATGCCGCGCATAAACTGGTGCAGCAGGAAGATGTTGTAGACGCTGATCGCCGAGGGCACGATCAGGGCCTGGAAGGTGTTGACCCAGCCCAGGTTGTACATGATCACATAGGTGGGGATGAGCAGCAGCACGCTCGGGATCATCATCGTGGCCAGCATGAATGAGAAGATCGGCCCGCGCCCGGGGAAGGGGATCTTCGCGATGGCGTAGGCGGCCATGGCGCTGAGCAGCGTGTTGAGCAGCGTGATCGAGATCGCCAGGATGAGCGAGTTGCGGAAGAGGCGCAGGACGTTCAGCCTGGCGAACACGCCCGCGTAGCCCGAGAAGGTGATCTGGCTCGGCAGCGCGTTGGGGCTGTGGAGGATCTCCGGCCCGGGCTTCACCGAGTTCATCACCATGTAGAAGAAGGGGTAGAGCACCACCAGCGCCCCGACGCTTAGCAGGGCGTAGGCGAGCAGTTTGCCGCGGCCGCGCCGCGGGAGCACGGGGCGCGACGTTGTCGCTTGTGCGGCCATCGTGTCACCTCACTCGGCGGTCTGGGGCACCAGCCGGAACTGGGCCACTGTGATCAGGGCGATCAGCGCCGCCAGCATCAGCCCCAGGGTCGAGGCATAGCCCATATTGCTGCGGTCGAAGGCCTGCCCGTACAGGTAGAGCACTGGCGTGAGCGCCTGCTGGCGGTTGCCGCCCGAGGTGCCGTAGATGGCGTAGACCTCGGCGAACATCTGGAGGCCGTTGATGAAGTCCACCACCAGCAGGAAGAAGATCTGCGGCATCAGCTGGGGGATGGTGATCGAGCGGAATTTCTGCCAGCTGGTGGCGCCGTCGAGCGACGCGGCCTCGTAGAACTGCGGGTCGATGCCGTACAGCCCGGCGAGCATGATGATCGTGCTGATGCCGAACCACTTCCAGGTGTTGATCAGGGCGATGATCGGCATCGGCAGCCACACTGACGCCTGCCAGAAGACCGGCTCTCGCAGCAGCCCGAACTGGACCAGCGCGCTCTGGATCGGCCCGTTCGGCCCGATCAGGTAGGTGCCGAGGGTGATAAGCACGATCACCGAGGTGATCACCGGGATGAAGTAGATCGTGCGGAAGATGCGCCCGCCCCAGGTGATCTGCTTGAGCAGCAGGGCGATCAGCAGCCCCAGGCCGATCGTCAGGGCGATGAAGATGACCTGGTTGTAGAGGATATTGAACACGCTCTTCCAGAAGAGCGGGTCCTGGGCGCCGCGCACCCAGTTGCCGACGCCGACAAAGCTGCGGTCCTGGGGGCGCACGAACGAGTAGTTGAAGAAGGTGAGGTAGAACGAGAGCACCAGCGGGTAGATCCCGAAGATGCCGTAGACTAGAGCCCAGGGCAGCAGGAAGAGGTAGCCCCATTTATGGCGCACCATGCGCCGGAGCAGCGACGGCGGGCGGCGCTCCTCGCGGGCGGCCGGCCGTCGCGCCGTGACATCCACGCGCTGCGTTGACATGGCGTTCTCCCTTGATCTGGTTGCTGGGCAGGGGCGCGGGCCCGGCCCGCGCCCCTGCCCCGTCGCTAGGGCGTGGAACCCTGCTGGAGCGCGCTGCGGGCCCGCTCGCTGGCTGTGGTCACCGCCTCGTCGGGCGCAAGCTTGCCCTCCACGACCGTCTCCTGGTAGGTGGCGAGGACAGCGTTGGCCGCGTCGTCGAAGTTCGCGATCGCCTGCGGGTAGACGGCGTTCGCCAGAGCGTCTACGAAGGGTCTGCGCGCTGGCTCAGCGAAGTAGGGGTCGTCCTTCAGCGCGGTGATCGCCGGCAGGTAGCCGAGATCTTTGATGAAGGTGAGGTTGTTCGCGTCCTCCATCAGGAACTTGATGAACTCCCATGCCCGCGCCTGGCGCTCCGGCGTCGTGCGCAGCAGCATCAGGGCGCGCCCGCCGAGGGTGGAGTAGCTCGTGTCGCCCTCGTTCGGCACTGGCACGGGCACCACGCCCACGTCCTCGCCGATCGTCATCGGGTGCTCTTTGGCGTCGCTCAGGTTCGGCTCCCACGAGTAGCCGTACTGCGGCCACATGCCGATCGAGCGGCTGAAGAAGCTCTGCTCCATGGTCAGTGGGGCGTACTGCTGCGCCTGCTTGGTGAAGTCAAAGAAGCTCTGCATCTGACACTCGGGCTGGTCGAAGACCACGTCGGTGCCGAGCCGGTTGAGCAGCTGGCACTCGTTCTGGTTCGCGTTCAGGTAGATCGGCTGGAGCATGTTCCAGTACCAGCCGCCCCAGGTCAGGGCGTCGTTCCAGAAGACGGTGCCGTAGACCTTGGTGCCGTCGGGGCGGTTGGGGAGGGCCTGGATCGCCTTGGCGGCGTCGAGGAACTCGGCGAAGGTGGCGGGCGGCCGCTCTGGGTCTAGCCCCGCCTCCTTGAAGAGCTCCTTGTTGTAGATCATCATCGTCACGTCCACGCCGAGGGGCACGTAGAAGTTTTGCCCCAGGTCCTGCTGGAGAGTCTGCTCGTCCACGCGCGCGAATAGCTCCTGGGCGCCGGGCAGATCGGTGAGCGGGACGATCGCCTCCTGGGCGGCGTACTTGGCGGGCATCGAGCCGAAGGAGCCGGTGATGATGTCGGGCTGGTTGCCGGCGGCGATCAGCGCCTCGAAGGCGCCGCCCTCGGGCTCCTGCACCACCTGGACCTTCATGCCCGGGTTGGCCTGCTCGAAGGCTTTGGCCATCGCCTCCATCGTCTCCTGCATAGCTCCGGCGACGACGGCGATCTGAATAGTGCCCGGCGTCACCTCGCCGGCCTGGCCAGCGGGGGCGGCGGCGGGCTCGGCGCTGTCGCCAGCGGGGGCGGTGGGCTGGCCGCTGTCGCCGAGGGCGCCACCTACCGCTGCCGTGGGCTCGCCTGCGCTGCCAGGCGTACGCTCCGTGGTGCCGCCGCACGCGGCAAGGAGCATGGCGAGGATGGTGAGGAGCGGGATGAGATAGATGCCTGAGCATCGCCCGCTGGTTGAGCGCTGCATAGCTAACCTCCTTTGGTTAGCGGGGCCACATCCGTGTGGCCGAGCATAGAGCCGTGCGGAGCGCGAGCTCCGCGCGCCGGGGGCTGCCGCATAGCGCAGCGGGCCTGAAGGATGCGACACAGATCTGGCCCAGATGTGCGCACGCGCTAGATACAGCTATGGCTCTTCAGGCAACCTTCGTGCCACGCATGCACGCTCATCGGCCAGCCGCGGCACCTGCTGGGGCGAGCCGTTACATATATCCCCCACACCTAGCATCTTGATCGCGTTCAACATTGATCCGGAGGTGCTTTTCTGGTATCGTTGCTATAGGAGTTAGGAGCCAGTGTGCGCCGACCGGCACCCGTCTCGAGACATGTGCTGGCCAGGCCAGAAGGGAGCTGTGGAATGACAACAACCAAGGCAGCAGTCGGACCGGGAACGAAGGCCTCTGTAACCCCGGATCTCGGGCTAAGCGCCGCGAATACAGAGGGGGTGGCCGCGCTCCTGAGCCGGCTGCTCGCCGACGAGCACGTGCTCTACACCCGGCTGCGCAACTATCACTGGAATGTGGTCGGCATGGCCTTTGGCCCGCTCCACGCACTCTTCCAGGCGCAGTACGAGGCCCTCGCCGACGATATTGACGAGATCGCCGAGCGCATCCGCATGCTGGGGCCGACGGTCCCCGGCACGTTGACGGAGTTCTTGCAGCTGGCCACCCTTGCCGAGCATCCCGGCAATCTGCCCGACGACCGGGGCATGGTCGCGCAGCTGGTGGCCGACCACGAGGCGATCATCCGCCACCTGCGCCGCGACCTGCGGGCCGCCGATGAGCAGTACGATGATATGGGCACCAGCGATTATCTCACCGGGCTGATGGAGAAGCACGAGAAAGAGGCCTGGCTGCTGCGCGCTCACATTGAGGAGCGCGGCTAGAGACCCCAGGCGATCCCGGGATCGCAAAGCCCCCGGCGACAGCGCTCGCCGGGGGCTCTCTTATCGGTCGGGGGCCGCTGGATCTACTCAATTCTGGCGATGGGGGCCCAGCCGAGGCGCGCGCAGGCGCCGATAGCCCAGCCCGAAGGGCGTGCGGGGCTGGCGACACATGGGGCCGCACAGCTCGTCGGCCGCCGCCGCCACAAGTGAGGTCAGGACGCGCAGATCCTCGCGGCTCAGCAGCAGGCCGACGCCGCGGAGCCAGAGCTGCACGCCGCCGTCGGGGCCGTGGACTAGGCGATAGTAGCCGCGGCGCAGCCCGGGCGGCTCCTCTTCGACGCACCAGGCGTCGAGCACCGCCGCGAGGTGCGGCAGGTCGTAGGCGGGGACGCGCAGCGTGGCCGTATCCCACACAAGCCGCGGCGTACCGTCAGGGGCGAGGCCAATCAGGCGGTCAGGGGCGGCCTTGACAATCGTCGCGAGCTCAGACTCCATAGTATCTCCCAACAGGTCAGATTCTCACCTACTCACGTTCAGCTCGGGCGAGCCGGCGCTCGAGCTTGCGGCGCGCACGCTTGTGCAGCCGCTCGAGCACCGGTTGCCCATCACGCACATGGTCGAGCACCACCTGGCGAGCGGATTCGCGATCCAGCTCGACGTAGGGGTAGGCCCCAGGAAGCACGGTCATTGCCGGTCCGTCATCACAGTAGTCCTGGCACTTCGTCAGTATCACCGAGACCGTCTCACCAAGGCCCGCTTCGTCCAGCGCTGCCTGCGCGGCGCGCAGCACCTGTTTTGCCCCGGCTCTGGTGCAATGCTTGCCACCACAGACCGCCAGGCACGGCCCCCCGCGCCGCATCAGCTCCTCCACCTTCACGCCATTTTCATGGTCGTGCTTCCCCATCTCTGCTCACTCGCTAACCACCGCTCGTGGTGCAACAGAAACGCCGGCCCTCTCACTATAGGGCGGCGCTGTGGTTTCTTGCGTTAACGTTCACCATTAATGACTTGCACATTCACTACCGGCGGCGCGCGATAAGGCGGCGCACCCCCCATCTAGGCGCGCGCGGCTCGCCGCAGAGGCTGCCCTGCCCCGCCGAGCGCCATACGCTAAGCAGCACCCAGCCCAGCCACCCCACCCCTAGCGCCAGCGCTACCTGTAGAAAGTCGAGCCAGGTGCCCATGCTCCCGTCCTCCGCGTGAGTTGTTAGGTTATACTAAGCCCCTGGTTAGCATACTCAGCTCGCCGAGGTTGTCTAGTTGTGAATTGCTGAACTACTACGCTGGAAGCGCAGCGCGCAGCCTCTGGAGCCGCAAGAGCCAAGCTGTGGGAGCGGGTTGATCTGGTGACCGACAGCCCGCGCTGAAGCATAGACAGCCCGCGCTGAAGCGCGTCCCGCTCCCTCGGACGGGCCCCCTGTGGTGGATGAGCTTGGCGACCAGGCCCGTCTAGCCGGTCTGTAGCTCGCACCGAGGCCCGCGCCGTTGTCGCCGTGGAAGTACTCGTGGAAGAGCGGCAGGTCGCGCCAGTGGGCGTCGCGCTGAGCGAGGCGCGCAGCAGCAGGCCGGCGCTGTAGAGCGGGTGGCGCACCCGGCGGCGGGGGCCGTGCGTCACCCGCTGATAGCCCTTACGGGCGCTACGCCGCGACCAGGAGCGCCGTAGCGTACATGATCAGGATGCCCGCCGCCAGCCCGCCGAAGGTTGCCGGCGAGAGCAGGGGCGCGCCCTCCTCGCGGCTCTGGCGCACGATCAGCCGGCCGACCTCGTAGACCACCTGGGCGATGGCGCCGGCGCCCAGGGCCAGGAACACCGCCGCCAGCAGCGCGTTATAGACGAAGCCGCCGATCCAGACGCCCAGCACCGCCGGCAGGCCCGCGAGCGCCGCCAGCGCGATAAAGTGCCACCAGCGCGGCTGCTCGCGCGCGATGGGGGCGGCGATGCCGATACCCTCGGTGATGTTATGGAGGGTGAAGCCGATTACCAGGAAGGTGCCCAGCGCCGCCTCGCCGAGCGCGAAGGCCGCGCCGATCGCCAGGCCCTCGCCCAGGTTGTGCAGCCCGATGCCCAGAGCGATCCGGTAGGCCACCCCCAGCTTTGACGCCTCGCGGCCCTTGCCCCGTGCCCCAAGCGCCACCAGGGCGCCGAAGGCCAGCAGGGCCACCAGGAAGACCAGCGGCGCCCCGCCGAACACCCCTGGCGTCGCGGCGATAATCTCCAGGGCCTCGGCGATGGTGTCGAAGAGCAGGAAGATCAGCAGGCCCACGGTCAGGCTCAGCACCGCCTGCATCCCGCCGCGGCCGAGCCGGCGCAGGAACGGATACCAGAGCAGCCCCAGGCCCACCGGGATGAAGCCGACGTAGATGCCGAGCAGAGCGTAGCGCCCAAACGTCGCCGCGTCCGGCTGGGGGCTACGGGTGGCTACCGCCACCTCGCCCGCGAAGGTCACCCCATTGCTAGAGATCAGCGTCACGACATGGGGCTCGTCCTGCACCCAGGGGTAAGGGATGGCGATCGTCGCCCGCCCGAGGCGCGGGATCTCCGGGCCAGGGCTGATGGCGAAATCCCAGTAGTTGTCGTCGACCAGCACCTGGGCCACGGTCACGGGGTCGGGGCCGCCGTTGGTCACCTCGACGACCAGCTGGTCGCGGGCGGGCAAGCTGACCCGGTCGATCGTCAGCTCCTCGATCGGCGGCGCGGTGCGGGCGCCGAGCCCCGCGCCCGTGACCACCAGCAGGGCCAGCAGGCCGCCGAGCAGCAGCAGCGGGATCAGCGCCAGGAGCACGGCGCCGACGCCGAGTGGCATGTTGGACGGCTCCGTCTTAGGGGTTGGGACACTCGTCATAGGGACGCTCCTAGGTCAGCTGACAGATGCCGAGGCGCGCGGCCGACACGAATGGGGCGCTCGCCACGCCGTCCTCGGTCACCTCGAAGATACCCATCCAGCCCAGGCCGTTGAACTCGCTCTGGTGGGCGTGAAACATAAACTGCCCCGGCTGAGTGTAGGTAAACTCGAGGATGTGGCGCTCGGCCTGGCCCATCGTGATCACATCAGTGAACTCGCTCGGCTCGAGCCTGGTGCCGGTGCGGTAGACATGGAACAGGTTCGCGTGCAGGTGGAACGAGTTAATCGGGTCGAACTCGGTGAAGTTGCTCAGGTAGATGCGCACCCGCTCGCCGACCTTCAGCGGGATGGGGTGCTTGGTGACGTGGAAGCCAACCGTGTTAACGGCGTAGATCTCGTTCTCGCCATCGAAGTTGGTGTCGAAGGCGTTCATCACCATCACCAGCTCGTGGGCCGGCGGGCGGGGCGTCTTGGGGTCAATGATTAACGTCCCGTAGAGCCCCTTGTGGATGTGGCGCATAAAGGGCGGCACGTGGCAGTGGTAGACGTGCAGCCCGAAGGGCGCCGCGTCGAACTCGTAGACCGTCCGCTCGCCCGGCTGCACGGGCGTGACGCCATCCATCGCGGCGGCGTGGAAGCCGTGGAAGTGGATCGAGTGGGGGTGGGTCGAGCCGTTGGTGAAGGTCACGCGCACCCGGTCGCCCTCGGTGCAGCGGATGGTCGGCCCGGGGACGCGGCCGTTGTAGGTCCAGGCGGGGAAGCTGATCCCGGGCGCGACCTGGATAACTTTGTCAGCCGCGTAGATCTGGTACTCGCGCAGCGTCTGACCGCTGGCGAGCGCGCTAACCTGGCCGTAGTCGAAGTCGGTCAGCATAGCCATTGGGTCAAAGCCGTTGACGGCGGGGTCTACGTCGCCGACCAGAATGTTGCCGAGGGCGTGGGCCATGCCGGCGCGATGATCCATCCCGGGCATAGCCGCGGGGGCGGCGGCCGGGGCCGCAGCCTGTGGGCGCGCGACCGCCGCACAGCCGGCGAGCCCAAGAGCGCCGAGGCCCCCGAGTCCACTGAGCAGGCGCCGCCGGGAGAGAACACTCTGGTCTGCCATAACATGTTCCTTAACTCAAAATAATTTTAGTCATCCCTAAAATAGCACCTGGCACGCGCGACGTCAAGGGTTTCTTGGGAGATATATCACACATTGATGCCTAGGGCGATGAGGCGTGAGCCACAGGGCGAGGGCTACGCCATCGCCCTGTGGCCGCCCCTACCGCGCGGTCGCCAGCGTACGCTCGGTCGGCGCCGTGGCGGGCCGCCGCACCAGAAGCACCGCCCCGACCACGACCAGCCAGAGGGCCCAGGCCAGATAGCTGATCGCATTGATCGCGCCGACGACAGGGACGCCGGCCGGCTCCAGCAGCCCGGTCGCCACGCCCAGGGCCAGAGCCATCCCGCTCAGCCCCAGCCAGCGGCCGAACAGCGGCGCGCGCAGCATCAGCAGGGCCACCAGGAAGGTCCAGGTGCTGGTGCTCAGATAGCCAAGGTGCTCGCCGACGGCCATGCCGGCGTAGCGGTGGAAGGCCTCGAACACCATAGCGGCTGCGGCGCGTTGGGCCTCGCTCGCGGCCGGGTCGAGGTAGGCCTGAGCCAGATGCGGCACCAGGAAGGGCCAGCGCAGGAAGCCCAGGGCCTGGGCAAGGCCGGCGACAACCCCGAAGGTTGTGGCGACCCAGAGCCACACCGGCGCGTGGTCGCCGGCTAGCACCCGGTGCAGCAGCACCACTACCGGGATGAATAGGACGGCGGTGAGGGCCAGGCCGTACCAGGCGGCGATCAGGCCGGGGCCGCCGGCCTGAAACTTGGTCAACACGTCAGCGGTGGGCTGGCGCAGGATGTCGGGGTACTCAAACTGGACCTGGAGCAAGGTGAATAGCGCGGTGAAGGCGATTGGCACGACGATCAGCAGCAGGCCGGTCACTCGGCGCAGGGTGGCGGTGGTCATCGGGCGGTCCTTTCTGGGCTGTCGCCCAATTAGAGTAATTACTCCAATACCAGCATAGAGTAATTACTCTACCAAGTCAAGTGCGACCTTTGACCGAGCCGCAGCGCGAGAACAGCGAGAGGAGCTACGGCAGCAGCCACTTCACAACCCAGGGAGGATTGCGCTCATCTGCACGGCGCACGGTGGTGGTGCAGAGGAGAACTTTAGATGCGCTGATGCGAGAAATTGGGGGTGAAGCTAGAGGTGTGAGCTATCTATCCCTCTTCTGTCACTCTCGGCAAACTATGTTGAACCATTGATGCAGGCGACGAGATAACGTAATTTTTCGATAAGGCCGGGGACGGGGAAAACGGCCATCCAGGGAAGGAGGAGGCAAAGGGCGC
>JAAXUL010000522.1 GCA_013336035.1 Chloroflexales bacterium | reverse complement strand
ACGGGGCGGTGGTGGCCGAGGCGCAGGACGCCGCGCCGCTGGCGGCGGGCCAGGCCGGCATCTACACCCGCGCCATCGGCGGCATCCTCTTCGATGACTTCTCCGTCGTCGCGCCATAACGTGCGTGCCCCCGAAAATAATTCGCCATTCGCCATGTGCTCGGAGCGGCCCACCGCTCCGAGCCGCCTCTCTTGAGGAGCTACCTATGCGTCGCCTCTTTTCTTTGATCAGCGGATTGGCCGTGATCGTGCTGGTGCTTGCCGGTATGCCGGTATTTGCCCAGAGCACCACGACGCCCCCACGGCTGATCTTTCAGGCGAGCATCCCCGGCCTGAACCTGAGCAAATACCCTGACATTGCAACCTTCGATCGCACCGTCCATATTGGTACGAACGATAACCGCCAGAGTGCGGTCTATCTGAGCAAGGCCGACTCGTCGCAGACCTTCGGCTCGCTAGAGGTGCTCGGCGATGCGCCGGGCCAGGCAGACTTCTCGCCGGTCAGCATCGCCACCGGCACCGACGGATCGGTCCACATCGCCTGGATCAACCAGCGGACGCGCCAGCTGCTCTACCGCACGAAGCCCGCCAATGGCTCGTTTGGGGCGACACGCACGGTTCTGACTTCGGGCGGCTTCCCCGCCAGTATCAACATCGCCGTGGCCAGCGATGGGGCGATCTACATCGCCTGGCGCCTGGCCGACACGGTCCATCGCGTGGTCAGGCTGGCTAACAGCAACGCCTCGCCGACAGGGCCATACCTGCTTGGCACCGGCATCGGCATCAACTTCCCCTATCTCGCCACAGGCCCGCAGGGCCAGGTCGCCGTCGCTTATACCTCTGCGTCAGGCGACTTTTTGCAGATCTTCTTGGGCATCTGGAACGGCAACGGCTTCGATATCCAGCAGGTCTCTCAGGCTAACTCGAACTATGCCGATCCCTCGGCCACCTACGACCCTGACGGCAACCTTCTGGTGGCCTGGCGCGGGATCGAGGGCGAGTCCGGCTCGGGCGTCTGGCTGGGCACCTACCAGGGCAATAGCCGGTGGCAGATCGACCGCGTCTCCAACACCAGCACGGTGAATGATATCCCGAACGTGCAGGCCGACTCACAGGGGAACCTGCATCTGGCCTGGATCAGCCAGGTCAGCGGCGAACAGCGGGTCTTCTACGCCTTCAGGCCTGAGGGTGGTGCGCTTGGCAACCCGATCTCGGCGCCAAACCCGGGCGGCAGCATCTTCAACACCCGCATGGCGGTCAATATTGGCGACGAGGCCTACGCCCACGTGCTCACCGAGTTCTTCCAGGGCGATGGGACGACCACCTCGGTACGCTATTACCTCTTCGCCGCCACCTCGGCGCCGGCCGTGGGCGCGACTCCGGTTATCGAGGACGGCGACGCCTACGACGAGCGTGAGACAGCGGTGCAGGTGAGCTTCACCAACGTGCAGGGCACGCCGACCCAGATCCGCTGGCGCTGGGGCAGCGCGCCTAATGACACCACGAGTGACTCCGGCGGCTGGCAGAGCTACGCCAACCCGATGAATATCCCTGTGCTCCAGAGCATCCTCGATAACACCGCCTGCACGCCCGTGGCCCTCTACACCCAGGTGCGCGAGGCCGACGGCGACACGGGCGGCGCCCAGTCTGACCAGATCACTTTTGATGTGGGCATCAGCGCCAGGGTCATTGCTGCTAACCCCTACATTCGCTACAGGGCCGGGACCTTCAACCCTATGGCCGACACGGCGGGCCTGACGGTCACAGCTGGCCTGGGCGAGGCCTACCCGGCCGACTTCGGCGCCGAGGGCGCCAATGATGGTGATCCGGGCTACACCCGGTTGCCCGTCGCCTATGTCGAGGTGCGCGGCCTCAGAGAGTGCAGCGGCCTGAGAAGCTTTAACATGGGCCGCAGCGCGTTGAGCCTCGGCAAGGCGGTGACTGTCACCAACGACCTCTTCGCCAATGTGCTCGGCTACCCCAGCGTTATGACCGTGGGCTCGAACGAGATGCTGCTACGGGTGGTCGATAAGGTCGGCAACTTCACTGACTATCCGCAGACGATCATCTACGACCCCAATAAGCCGATCCTGTCGAGCAGCGCCGCCGACTCGCTCACCGCTACCTCGATCCCGACCGCGACGATACTCACCCGGCTCTCGGTCAAGAATGTGACCGTTGCCGACACCTACTCGAGCCGGGGCTTCTGGGGGGTGTGGGTGGCGAACAGCCGCACCGCGGTGACCGACCCCGCCACCAGCGCGGACCTCCAGTGGTACCCCATCCAGGTGCCAGGCACCTCCAGCACCTTTGACATCTCATGGAGCCTCGGCTCGGGCCTGAGCGCCTCACAGGTGACCCCCGGCGTCTACCACATCTATATGCGCTTCCTTGATGGCGCCGGCAACGCCACCGATGGCGTGATCTCGACGACCGTGACGATCAGCCAGCTGACCAGGCCCAAGACGGAGTTGCCGCAGGTCAGGCGCTAGATCGCTCGGGCCCTCGTACTTAGCCCCCTCTCTCGCTCTGCGGGAGAGGGGGATCGCGTAGTGGGAACACGAACCGCCAAGGTAGACAGATATGACCTCTGACCGCACGGCCCCGCTCGCCGCGCCGGATCGGCGGCGCCCCGCGGGGCGGCTGCGGGCCTGGCTGGCCGCCAACGACACTGGCCCCTGGCTGATCCTCGCTGTCTGTCTGCTGCTGCTGCCACTTAGCGTGCCGCGGGTGGCCCTGAGCGACGAGGTTCAGTACTACGCCTACCTCCGCTCGGTCTACTTTGACCACGACCTTGACTTCCGCAACGAGTATGAGCACTTCGCCGCTCAGGGCCAGCGCTTCGGCGACGAGGCGGTGGCCAACGCTCTGCTGCGCGAGGATGCCAACAACCCTAACCCGCGCACGGGCCTGCTGCGCAATGTGGCCCCCGTCGGCTCGGCGATCATGTGGGCGCCGGGCTTTGTGCTGGCCGACCTTGGCGTGCTGATCGCCAACGGCTTGGGGGCCGCCATCCCCCGTGACGGCTTCGCGCGGCCGTATATCGTGGCCGCATGTCTGATGTCGGCGCTCTATACGCTTTTGGGCCTGCAGCTGACCTACCGGCTGGCGCGGCGCTACGCGGGCGACTTCGCGGCCACTACGGCGACCCTGACGGTCTTCCTGGCCTCGCCCCTGATCTTCTACACCTACATCGCTATGCCCTGGTCGCACGCCACCGGCTTCTTCCTCTTCGCGCTCTTCCTGTACCTGTGGGCGCGCGACTGGGGCCGCGGCGCCCAGCGCGGCCTGGGGCGCTGGCTGCTGCTGGGCCTGGTGGGCGGCCTGATGATAATGACCCGCGAGCAGCTGGGACTGCTGCTGGTCATCCCGGCCCTCGAGGCGCTGGGGCTCTACTGGGGCCTGCTGCGGGGGCGGCGCTGGGGCGCGGCACTGAGGCTGCTGGGCCGCCACCTTGCCTTCGTGGTGGCCCTGGCCCTGACGATTACGCCGCAGCTCGTGGCCTACCAGGTGCTTAACGGGCAGCCCCGCCCCTCGGCGACGGTGGCCAGCAAGCTCGACTGGGCCAGCCCGAACTTTCTCAACACGTTGATCGACCCGGGCCGTGGGGCCTTTCTGTGGGCGCCCGTGCTGGCCCTGGGGCTGCTCGGGCTCGCCTGGCTGGCCAGGCGCGATATGGGTCTCGCCCTGCTGCTCCTGGCGGGCTTTCTGGCCCAGACCTACATCAACGGCGCCTTCGGCACCACCTGGCATCTGCGCGGCGCCTTCGGCTTCCGCCGTCTGATCGAGTGTACGCCGATCTTCGTGCTCGGCCTGGCCGCTATGCTCGAGTGGCTGCGCCCGCGCGTCGGGCCCTGGCCTATCCTCGTCGCCGCGGCCCTGCTGGTGTACTGGAACCTGGGCCTGATCGCCCAGTGGACCTTCATCCGCACCGAGCTGCGCCGCGAGCTGATCTGGGGCGATATGCTCTACTGGCAGTTCGTCGAGGTGCCGGGCCGGGTGCTCTCCAGGCTCTGGATCCTGGTCTTCGACCGCTGCAAGCTGGTGACAAACCAGAGCTGCTAATAAGGAGGGTTTCAGGCAGGACAAGCCCTCCCTGAAACCCTCCCTACTCTGCGCCTTGCGCTCGAACGCTTTACAGGGCCTTCTGCCCCTCGCGCGTGCTCGCAAGGGTGCCCAGGTGGCAGGCCTCGCTGAGGCTGACCAGGTAGGGCAGGTCGTCGCCGTATTCGATCACCGAGATGCTGGCGTTTGTGACCCAAATACGATTTATGCGGTCCATATTCATGCCGAGGGCATCGGCGACCAGGATCTTCACGACCACATCATGGGTGCTGATGAGGATGGTCTGGTCTTTGTGGGCTGCGGTGATCTGCTCGAGGAAATCCAGGGTCCGCTTGAGTATGTTCGAGAAGCTCTCGCCGCCGGGCATCTGCGAGCGCGTGGGGTGCTCGCGCCACTCGCGCAGGCCTTCGGCGTAGCTGGCGGTGATCTCGTCGGCGTACTTGCCCTGCCACTCGCCGTGGTCGATCTCGAGCAGGGCCTCGGAGGGTGTGAACGGGACGCCCGGGTGGTGGGCGGCGATGGCCTCGGCGGTGCGCGCGGCGCGCTGAAGCCGGCTGGTGTAGATGTGTTGGATGCTCTCGGCGCGCAGACGCTCGGCCAGGGCAGCGGCCTGGCGCAGGCCCAGCTCAGAGAGGGGCGCGTCGAGCTGCCCCTGGTAGCGGTGAATGCGGTTCCACTCGCTCTCACCGTGGCGGACAATGATCAGTCGCATGGTGGATTGCCTCTTCTACGATTTGGGTGGGCCATTGCTCCCGGCTGCGCATTATAGCCGAAGGGGCGGGTCCGGTTGACGGCCGGGCGCGCGCTGAGGGGCTATGATGGGGCCTCATACTCGCCTATGGCATACGCTTGTGGTGCTCCTGGCGCCGTTGTCGGCGCGGCCAGTTCGCTCTCTCGCCCTGGCCCGTGGCCGCGTGTCACTATACCGTGATCGTGGTAGTCAAGACGAAGGAGGAACGGTCGTAATGGATCTGATCAACCTGTGGTGGCTGTGCCTTGGCGCCCTGATCGGCTGGGTCGTTCAGTGGATCTGGGACTGGGTCTGGTTCCGCGCCCGCCGACGCAGCGTGTCGGTCGAAGTCGAGACCCAGGTCGCGAGCCTGCAGGGCGAGCGCGCTAAGCTTGCCGGCGATCTGAAGGTCTGTGGCGACCGCCGCGTGGCCCTCGAGAGCGAGCTCGCGACCATGAAGGCGCGGGGCGGCGACCTCGAGAGGCTGCGCGCTCGCATCGGCGAGCTCGAGCCGCTCGTGGCTCGCGTCGATGCCCTGAGCACCGAGAACGCCCGCCTGCGCGACGAGCTCGAGGCGGCCCACGCCGCTGGGGCGGTCCTGGGCGCCGGGGCCGGCATGAGCCTGGCCGCCCGCGCCGTTGGCTCCGGCGATGACCCCGAGGCCCTGGCCTCGCTGCGCGAGTACAACCTGGCGATGCACGACGAGCTCGGCGCCACCCGCAAGGCCCTGGCCCGCTACGCCGCCGGCAGGGGCGATCCCCTGATCGATATTGATGGCATCGGCCCGGTCTACCAGAAGAAGCTGTACGACCAGGGCGTGGTCACCTTCGACCAGCTGGCGGCGATGCACCCCGAGCGACTGCGCACGCTGGTGGCGCCTAACGCGGTCTTCGACCTCGATACGTCGCCCTGGATCGATCAGGCTCGCCGCCTCGCCGGCACGGCTCTGCGCGACCCCCTGATCGACATCCTCGGCATCGGCCCGGTCTACGAGCAGCGCCTGCTCAACGCCGGCGTGACCAGCTTCGATCAGCTCGGCGCTATGACCGCTGAGGAGATCTTGACCATCGTGAGGCCCCAGCCCTGGCAGCAGGTCGAGCCCGAGGCGTGGATCAAGGAGGCCCGGGCGCTCGCCCAGCAGGTGCGCGAGGGCACCTATCGCAAGGGGGAGTACTAAGCGATGACCAGCTCGACGACGAAGCAGACCACGGTGGTCACCGAGCTCCCCGATGAGCGGCGCTGGCAGGGCCGCG
>JAAXUL010000521.1 GCA_013336035.1 Chloroflexales bacterium | reverse complement strand
GGGCCTGTGGGCCCTGGTGCGCCGGGCCGTTGGCCTCTTGTGCCTGATGATCGGGGTCCTGGGCGCCGTTCTGCCGGTCATCCCTGGCTGGCCGGCCCTGATCGTGGCCATCGTCCTGCTGGGGCGCCGCGACCGCACGCTCCGGCTGCTGCACCTCTACGGGCGCCGCGTGCTGCGCTGGCTGCGCCGCCACCCGGCGCCCCAGGTGCGCCCCGTGGGCCGCTGGCTCTCGGAGAGGTACCTGGCGCTGCGCCATGCCATCACCCCCGGCATTATCGCCGTCGAGCGGGCGTTGGGGGCGTAGCGTCGCCACCACGCCTGATCTCCTACTCGCCCTTCCGCCACCGCCCCAGCGCCCAGCCAAGCGCCAGGCCCCCCAGCCCGACTAGCACCGCCCCGCCAATCAGCCCGACCAGCAGGTGTCGCCAGCCGAAAGGCCCACCCAGCAGCCACCAGGCCGCCAGGGTGGGCAGTGCCACCAGGCCCACGGCCACCAGGGCCAGTGGCACCGCCCCGCGCAGAAAGAGGATCACGCGGCGCATCGCCGGCGCCTCACGCCTGCCCACATACACCTCACTCCTTCACCGCCTGCAGCTGCGCGATGATCGCCTCGGCCAGCTCGGGGTCGTCCGGGCCAATCACCCGCTCAGCCACAACGCTCAGGGCGTCCACCTGGGTGGTTGGGTCGGCCACGCCGCCCAGCACCGCATCCACGGGGTCGGCGCCCTCGGCGCCGGCGCCGAGCAGCCCGCCGCCTACGGCGCTGCGCAGCTTCGACACGGCGCCCGCGGTAGTGCGCGGCGCGTCGATCGCCACGCCGGGCGCTGTGTCAAGGCTCTGCACGCTCACCTCATAGAAAAGCTGCGCTCCCGCGACAACCTTCCCATAGCGCGTCGTGATCGCGGTGGCCTTAGGCTCCGCTGGGGCGGCCTCGCCCTCGCCGCCGCCAAGGACCGTCACGCCCTCGGGGCTGACCAGCAGGGCGCCCAGGGCGAAGGTGCCGGTGGCCGTGCCTGTCAGCTGCACCTTGTATGTCCCCGCAGCGGGCCTGGGGACGACCGCGATATTGAGGTGTTTGCCGCTGTGGCCGTGATCCTTGCCCCGCACCACCCGCGGGCGCTGGCGCGCGGCCCCCTCCTCGGGGGCCGCGCCCAGCACGCCCTCAGGCTGCATAGGGGGCCCGCCGGGCGCCTCGACGGTCATCGTCACTGGCGAGGCCGTCATGATCACCAGGCGCGGCTCGGGCACAGGCGCCGCGCCGAGCACGGGCGAGGCCACATCGAGCTCGCCGAAGATGCGGGCGAGGACGGCGGGGCTGTCGGGCAGAGCGCTATGCGATACCCCGGGTAGCGGCGGCGTGTTCTGCGCCTGCGGGTGCGCGATCAGGGCGCTCGACCGGAACACCGTGCCGTCGCCGTCGGCGTCGGTGTGGTCGCTGATCGGCGCGCCGTCCGGGAAGGCGGCCGGGCTGCCGGGGGGCGCGGGCGGGCCGGCTACGGTGATGCCCTTGACGGTGGCGAATCCCACGCCGGCGATCGTCGTCACCGGCACACGCCCGCAGAGCGTCTCGATGCCGGCCGGCTGGTTGAGCAGATCGCCCACCAGGTTACGCTCGACCATCTTATCCTCGGGCTTGGGGGTTACCGGCATACCCTGGACGAGCAGGTAGTCGTCGATCGGCAGCAGGTCGCGCAGGCTTGGCACAAGCGTGCGGATCGCCTTCAGCTCGCTCAGGTCCGTCTGGAAGGGGTGGGCGTGGCGCAGATACCACATGTAGACGGTGAAGACCGTCTTCATATTCGCGTCGCCCTTAATCTCGCCGCCGCCCCAGAGGTAGTAGGCCTCGGCCGAGCCCCTGTGGGGCGTGCCGACGGTGATCAGCTCCTCGACGTCATCGGCGTAGGCTTTGCTCTGGATATAGCTGCGCGAGACAAGGCCGCCCATGCTGTGGCCCACCAGCATGACCTTCTTCGCCCCCGAGCGCTGCTTCGCCCGGTCGATCCATGGCTTCAGGTACATGCTCGCGCTGTCCTTCACCGACTTGCGCCAGTCGTAGAAGGCGACGAAGAGGTCGAGGTCGCGGGTGTAGCCGGCCTTCACGAACGAGCTGACGAAGTTCTTGCCATAGTCGACAAAGGGCGGGAAGTCCCACCCGCTCAGGGTCGGGCCGCGCCAGTCGAGCAGCACCCCAAGGTTGAACGAGCCGCAAATCCCAGGGACAAAGAGGACTGGGGTACGTGCCATAGGGTTCCTCCTGGCTGATCAGGATCGCCAACGGTCACATAGGGCTCACAGACGCTTATCACGGGGGTCCATTCACATCAGCTTTCGGCATAGGCATCATAGGTACACCACGGTAACACGTCAAGGGCTACAGCGGTGCATAATGGCCGCAATATGCTACCGCGGGGCCCCGACAATGCGGCCCCTGCTATAATGGCGCCCAATGAAGACCCGACACACCCTGACGAGCCTGCTGCTCATCATGCTGACCCTGACCGCGTGCGCCTCGGCGGAGACGCCCGGGCCCCCGCCCTATGGCCTGGTCGAGCCATTCCTGAGCGCCTGGCGCCACGAGGAGTCGCTCGGGCCCCCGCTCACCCCGCCCCTCTGGGTCGATGACTACCAGGTGCAGTTCTTCATAGATCACCTGATCACGGCGGTGGACGGCAGCCGCGCCGTGGTCGAGCGCAAGCCAAAGGGCTGGGCAGGCAGCTACCCCGGGGATCTGCTGCGGCTGCCCGCCGCGCCCCAGCGGGCCACCATCGCCCTGGCCGACGGCCAGGCGTCGGTAGCCGCCCCGCTCGTGCCCATTGCGGTGAGCGTGCGCGCCCCCGGCTACAGCGGCCCCGTCGAGCTGCGCCTCTACGATGGCGCGCGCGGCCCCGCCGGCAGCGTCGCCCTGACGATCGCCGACGGCTACGGCAGCGCCGAGGTGCTGCCCCGGGGTCGCCTGGGCCCACAGTGGGCCATCGCCCTGATCGACGGCCAGATTGCCGGGGCCCGCAGCGCGCTCTTCACCCTCGACGCCACAACCGAGCTGCGCACCGGCGACGCCGCCATCGACGCCCTCTACCCGCGCCTGCGGGGCTTCATGGAGCGGGACGCCGTGTCATACCAGCTGAGCGGCCAGACGGTGCGCGGCTACCGCTCGCCCGACAACCCCCTGCTCTGGCTGCGCGACCACGTCTACCAGGGCCGCGGCTTCCGCTACTTCGAGCGAGATGTCACCAGCCTGCTCGACGCCTTCCGCGCCGCCCAGCGCCCCGACGGCAGCTTCCCCGATGTGATCGACTACCCCGAGCGCTTCGTCACGGCCGTCCGCAAAGAGACCGAGAGCGACCTCGAGTTCCTCTTCGTCCAGGGCGTCTACGAGGCCTGGCAGATGACCGGCGACGATGACTGGCTGCGCCGGAACCTCGACGCTATGCGCCGCGCGCTCACCTATATCACCAGCGACCCGCTGCGCTGGGACGCGGCGCGGGGCCTGGTGCGCCGGCCCTACACCATCGATATGTGGGACTTCGCCTATGGGCCAACCATGATCAGCCCCGATGGCAAGCCCGCCCCGCGCCACTGGATCGCGGACGACACGATCTGGGGGACCTTTCACGGCGACAACACCGGCCTGGCCCAGGCCCTCGACATGATGGCCCGCATGGAGGAGGCCACCGGCGAGCCGGGGAGCGGCCAGGGCTGGCACAAGCAGGCCAAAGAGATTATGCGGCGCCTCAACGAGCTGAGCTGGAACGGGCGCTTCTTCACTCACTTCGTGCCCGAGGACCCATCCTTCCAGCCGGCGGGCGTAGACCCGGCGGCCCAGCTCAGCCTCTCGAACGCCTACGCCCTCAACCGCGGCGTGCTCAACGACGGGCAGGGCCAGCACATCGTCGAGGAGTACTTCGCGCGGCGCGACTTCAGCCGGGCCTTCGCCGAGTGGTACAGCATCGACCCGCCCTTCCCCACGGGCAGCTTCGGCCTGGCCGGCGGCAAGGGCGAGAACCCCGGCGAGTACGTCAACGGCGGGATCATGCCCCTCGTCGGTGGCGAGCTGGCCCGCGGCGCCTTCCGCTACGGCATGGAGCACTACGGCTTCGACATCCTGCGGCGCTACGCCGCCCTCACCGAGCTGACCGGGGCGACCTACCTCTGGTACTACCCCGACGGCCGGGCGGGCATCCAGGGCGCCGACACGCTCGCGAGCGACGGCTGGGGCGCCGGGGCGATGATCGGCGCCCTGCTCGAGGGGGCCGCCGGCATCAACGACCGGGCCAGCCGCTATAGCGATATCTTCCTCGCCCCGCGCTGGGCGACCGACCCGGCCTTCCACGAGGTGCGGGCCGTCGCGCGCTACGCCGCCTCAGATGGCTATGTCGCCTACCTGTGGCGCCGCGACGAGCGCGCCCTCAGCCTTACCCTTACCGGCAGCGCCACGAGCGCCTATGTCCGTATCCTCATCCCCAAGGACGTGGCGAAGCTGCCCCTGCGCGTGACCCTGGACGGCCAGAGCGTGCCCGCCCAGATCGACCAGGCCGGCAAGACGCCCTATGTCGCGGTGTCTGTCAGCGGCGGCGACGCCGAGGTCCGCATCGAGTGGTAGGCCGCTCCGGCGCTCGCTTCTATAAGCGCTCGCGCCGCGCTAGCCCAGCTCTAACATCGCTCTAGTAGACTTTATGTCTACTCCGCGGTACCATGCTCGTATGAACGAGCAGCAGACAGTACCACAGCGGCGCAACGTGGTGCGGCTCAAGGCCCTCCAGCGGGCGAGCCGGCGGCTCCTGGTCGAGCAGACCGGGGCGGCCAGCTACAGGGTGAGCAGCGCCTCGCAGGCGGGCCGCTCTTACTACGTGCTAATCGACCCCGAGACGCTGACGGGCCAGTGCACCTGCCCCTGGGCCCAGTACGGCGGCGTGAACTGCAAGCACGTCCTGGCCGTCCTACAAGCCCACTACGCCGGCCGCGGCGCCCTCTCCTTCTGGGCCGACCCCGGGGCGGCCCGGCGCCAGCACCGCCCCATTATCGCGGGCGAGCACCTATACGTGACCGTGCGTCGGTGAGCGCTCACTATGTTCGGGCGCCTTCTGGCGGCACCGCTACGTTCACCCCAGCGCGCACCGCGAGCGCTCACCTCCTCACCCCCTCACCATGCTATACTGCCTCCGCCGCAAGCGTACGCGTTGAACGGGAGACTGTAGCGTGAAGACAGCCTTCAAGCCGGAGCAGAACGGCTACCCCTTCATCAACTCCTGGAAGATGAAGCCGGAAGAGCACGCCCAGCTGCGCCAGACCCTCGTCCAGTCTTCAGGGCAGGCCGCCAACAGCGTCGGCAGCGACCCCTTCGGGATGATCCGCAACACGGTCACCCATGCCATCTCGTCGTGGGTCGACGCCGCCATGCCCGACTACTATGGGCTCTGCGGCGGGATGGCCTTCTCGGCGGCCGACCACTTCCGCGCCGGCAAGCCGGTGCCTCACGGGCCCAACCCGCAGAAGACGCCCGACAGCAACGACCCTGACGAGAAGCCTATCCGGGACTACCTGTGGCAGCGCCAGCTCGAGAGCCTGCAGCCCAACGCGCCGGTGCTGCTCTCGTGGATGCTGCTGCTGCACCTGCCCATCCTGGGCGGCGGGCCGCTCTGGCTGCGCGACCGCACCCGCGAGCAGTTCGCCAACCTGAAGGGCTTCCTCAACCAGGGGCCCTGGCCGCTCTGCCTGATCGGCAGCTCTACCTCGCCCTTCAACAACCACCAGGTCCTCGCCATCGGCATCGACGACAACGGCGACCAGACCGGCACGATCTACCTCTACGACTCGAACGGCCCCGGCCACGAGCAGACGCTCAAGCTCGACCTACGTGGCGAGGTGGTCCAGGCCGTCGAGAGCTGCCCTAACCCCGAGCGGGGCCCCCTGATGGGCTTCTTCTGCATGCACTACACCCCGGCAACCCCGCCCACCCTGAAGATCGGCAGCGCCCCGAAGCCCGCGACCGCCGCCCCGAAGCCCGCGACCGCCGCCCCGAAGCCCGCGACCGCCGCCCCGAAGCCCGCAAAGC
>JAAXUL010000056.1 GCA_013336035.1 Chloroflexales bacterium | reverse complement strand
CGCGCCACCACCAGCTGCAGCGCGTGGGCAGCGCCTCCGGCTGCGGAACGATGCCCTGCCTACAGGTGGACCACGTGCAGATCGCCCGCCCGGCGCACCAGCGCCTCGGCGACGACCAGGCGGTGGCACTCGGTGACCGGGCCCTCGTAGCAGAGCAGGACGCAGGTCTCGGCGCGGGCGCGCGTAATGGCGATCTGGAGCGCCTCTTCCTGGGCCTCAATCAGCGGGGTGACCGCCGTGAAGAATGCCGGGTAGTCCTTGCTGCGGCGCACGGCGTCGCGGATCGGCTTCGGTGTGCCCAGCTCGACCAGGTGGACGTAGGCGACCCCTTCGGCGGCCAGGTGCGCCGTGAGCCGCTTTTTGCTGAAATCCGGCTTGCGGCTGTATGGTCGCTCGCGCACATCGATGACGGTGGTGATCCCGTGGGCTAGCAGCACCTCGAGAAAGGTAGCGATACTGTGGCCCTGGTAGCCGATGCTGAAGAGGGTTTGCATAGAGCACACCGCAAGGCTAACACTTTGGCGTCACGATGCGTTAATGCATCGCTGAGCGTTCATGGGTTGGCCGGCCGTTACCTGGGGCACGATTGTAGCCGGGTGGCTGGCGAGATCAAGTGGTGGGCTCCCGGCTACGGTCATCTCTCGCCCGGTGGGTGGTACGCCTCGCCCACGATGAGCTGTGGGAGGCTCGAAGCTTTGCCCGCCTCGCTCTGGGGCTCGGCCGCCTTGTCGAGAGCATAGCTGAGCCGGCGCTCGGCCGCAAGCAGGCAGCCGAGCAACACGATCTCGGCGCCAGAGGTCAGGGCCGGGCCGACGAGCGCGACCGGCACACCTCCGCTCGCCAGGGTGAGGATGCAGGCCGCGAACAGCCACGGCCAGCGTGTCCCGTGCCAGAAGAGGCCGCTCAGGAGCACGAGCAGACCGATCACGGCGACTGTGGCGATGGGCGGCACCGTGACCACCTCGGCGTAGCGTAGGGTCCCCTGAAACGGGCGCGGCTCTAGCTCCAGGCCGACCACGTCGGTCACAATGCCAAGGGCGATGAGCCCCACCGTGACCGTCCAGACCGCAAGCCAGGTGCTGCTCTGGCGCGCCCAGGCCAGTCGGGCACGGCGGGCCAGATCCACTCCGGCAACGAGCAGCAGGGGCGTCTGCAGGGCGTGGAGCAGAAAGCGTGCCCAGCTTAGCGCCAGGAGTAGCGGGCCCGCCCCGATCAGGCTCCCGGCGGCGATGAGCAGCGTATCGTAGCAGATCCCGGCCAGGATGGCTGCCGTCAGCGCCAGGCCCAGGCTGCGCGATCTGCGCCACAGAACGGTCGTCCAGACCAGCAGCGCCAGGCCGGCCAGAAAGTAGAGGGCGTACACTAGGACAGCCATCCCCCTGCCTCCTCACGAATTGTTATAACATAGTAACAATAGTAGGGACCTGGGAAGCGCCTGTCAAGGGCTTGACATAGGTTCCGCGCCCGGGTATATTGTTATAACATTATAACTTTCTACCCAGGATGTACCTATGTCACCCGACATTGATCGCAGCTCGCCCATCCCGCTGCACTACCAGCTCAAGCAGATCCTGCTTGGCAAGATCGAGCAGAACGAATGGCAGACCGGCGACATGTTCCCTACCGAGCAGGAGCTCCAGAACAGCTACCAGCTGAGCCGCACCACCGTCCGCCAGACGCTGCTAGACCTGACGGCCGAGGGCTGGCTCGTGCGCCAACGCGGCCGCGGCACCTTCGTCACCAGGCCGAAGTTCACCCACAGCCCTGAGGAGCACTACGGCCTGACCGACCAGCTGCTACGCCAGGGCATCACCCCGGGCTGGAAGATCGTGGCGCAGGAGTGGGCCCAGCCTGCGATAGAGATCCGCGCTGCCCTTAGGCTGGCGCCCGAGGAGCCCGCTTATACTATCTGCCGGCTGCGCCTGGCGGGCGAGGAGCCGATCGGCTACCACTCCGCCTATCTGCCAGAGGCGATCGCCGCCCTGATCGACCACAGAGCGCTCAGCGAGGGCGAGTCGCTCCGCTACCTTAAGCAGCTGCCCCAGATGTACAACAGCCGGGCCCAGCGCACCATCGAGGCCGTCGCCGCCAGCGAGATCGAGACCACCTGGCTGGGGATGGAGCCGGGCGCGCCGGTCCTGCTGATCGAGCGCCTGATCACGACCGAAGATGGCACGCCGCTCGAATTTCTCCAGGCCCACTACCGTGGCGACCGTTTTAGATACCAGATTCCGTGATGCGGGTCACGGGTTACGGATCATGCAGCACGCAACCAGGTGACACCGAAGGAGGGACCGCATGTCTCTGGCGCAAGAGCTGTCGCACGCTACGCTGGATACGATCAGGCGGCGCTGTGACATGGCCGAGGTGGGCGACCCCTACATGCCGCTTGTGGTGAGGGGGATGCCGGAGCCGCTCGGCGCGGCGCGCGTATTCCGCGGCGACCGGGTGGTCAAAATGGTCTATGTAGGGCTGGCCTTCCCTCCCGCCGGGCTCGACTCGCATATGATCTACGCCTTCACCGCGCCTGAGAGCCCCATCCCCCACTTTACGCTCGACGCCGTGCTGGCCGGAGACCACTTCGCTTTTCACCTCGACCTGATCCCTCGGGTCGACCTTGGCGCGAATCTTGCTTATATCGACGCTGTCCACCACCCTCTGACGGACGAGTTCGAGGCGACCAAGCGGATCGAGGGGCTGGCGCCGGCCCAGATTACGCCGCGCCAGAGCGCCCTGATGTCGCCCTGGATGCTGGCCTATCGCGCCGACGAGCGCGCCTTCGCCCATATAGAGCGTCCGGTAGGCATCTATCTCGAGCACTGGTTCGGGCTCGTGGAGCGCGGGCTGCCTTCCGGGCTCGGCGCCAACTTTGATCCGGCAGCTCTGGCCGGGCGCGACCAGCGCAACCGCGCGGCCATCTTTAACCCCGCGGTCGACCCGGTGTGGGCCCAGGTCGAGCGTCTGCTCGGCGCAGAGGTCGGCGAGCGCCTGCGGGAGATCCTGCGTAGCCCTGTGGTCGAGGAGCAGTTATGACGGAGACCCGCTCAGTCTGGCAGCAGCGTATCGAGGGCGTCTGGTACGGAATGCCCTCGGTCTTCGATGCCGAGGGGCATCACGTCGGCTACGGCCGCTTCGAGCGCACGGTCACGACCGACGGTGAGGGCCGGCCGGTCTTTATGGTCAGGCCCGAGCTTCAGCTTGAGGGGCCCCTGCGCGAGCGCCTGCGCAGCGTCGAGCTGGTACTGTGGGTGCTCGACGACGGCAGCCGGGTGTATGTGGGCCGCGACTTCTATGGTGCGGGCATGCCCTTCGGCTCTGCTCTGCTGGGCAGCGACTATCTGCAGCCCTGGGACTCCGTCACGAGCGTCGTCGTGCAGCTGCTGCCGGGCGGCAAGACTCAGGTCTACTCGCTTCTACTCTACGAGGGGCCCACCTTGCTGGGGGTCCTCCTCGGCAACTACACGCTGCTCTATGACTACGCGCGCAGCGACGAGACCCGCGCCGCCGTCGAGGCGTTCCTCGCCGCCGAGCGGTCAATGGGCCAGTACCCCTTCAGCGCGGCGTCGGCCCGCGCGGGCCGCTGGGTGGGCCAGATCGAGGCGTTCGGCGCTGATAGTGAGCCGCTTGGCCTGTGCGAGATGACGATCGCCCAGCGACCGTGTGGCGAGGACGGAGCCGATCTGACGGTGATGGTGGGCGGTGCGCTCAGCTGGGCCTGGCGCACAACTTGCCGCCGCCAGGGGCAGCACTACTTCTTTGAGGGCCCCGATCTGTATGGCAACGGCGCCGCATTTGGCCGCGCGCTCTTCACTACCCGCTACGTCCAGGGCCAGGCGCTCAAGATAGTGGGTCGCGAGATGCTGCTCGACGAGCGGCACACCCTCGCCATCGTGTGGCAGCTGCTGCGCGATGGGCGCCCCGAGGCGGTGCTGGCGGGCGTGCTGGACTTGGAGGCGCTGTGACATGAGCACTATGGTGGAACCGCGCTCGGACTGGCAGCGGCGCATCGAGGGTGTCTGGCACGGCATGCCGGCGGTCTTCGACCCCGCGGGAGGGCACCTCGGCTTTATTCATAGTGAGCAGACCGTCGAGCGCGACGAGAGCGGCGCGCCGGTGTACCGCGTCCGCGACCAGGCACATTTCGACGGCCCCCTGCGCGACCGGCTGACGCGCTCCGAGCTCGACCTGCGCATCCTCGATACCGGCGCCAGCCGGGTCTACGTCGGGCGCGATATTTTCGGCGCAGGGCAGCCCTTCGGCCCGGTGCTGCTCGGCAGCGACTACATCCAGCCCTGGGGCTGCGACTCGAGCCTGATCGTACAGCTGCTAGGCGGGGGCACGCTCAAGGTCTACTCGGTGCTGCTCTACCAGGGGCCAGCGCTGCTCGCGGCCCTTCACGGCTGCTACCTGCTGACCTACGACCACGCCGATAGCCCCGCCACCCGCGATCAGATCGCGGCCTTCTTCACTGGCGAGCTGGCCGCGGCGCCCCGCCCCTATGCGCACCTGACCCTTCAACCTGGCTTCTGGGGCGGCGTCGCCGATGTCTACGCTGGCGATGGCCGGCCCCTGGGCCAGTGCGAGGTCACGATCGCGCAGCGCCCGCTCGACCCTGTCGAGGTGGAGCTCGACATAACTATAAGCGGCTCGCTCAGCTACAGCTGGCGCTGCGCGCGCCGCCGCCACGATCACCACTACCACTTCGCCGGCCCCGACCTTTTTGGAAATGGCGCGGCCTATGGCCGGGCACTGTTCACCACCTGCTACGTCAGGGGCCAGACGCTCAAGATCGTGGGGCGCGAGGTTCCGCTCGACCAGCGGCACACGCTGAGCGTGGTGTGGCAGATCATTCGCGATGATCACTCTCTGGAGGCCGTTATCTCTGGTGCCCTTGAGTGGCACGATAGCTACAAGCTTGCGGCACAGGTCCGCGCCGGAGAAGACTATGACCAGCCTTGATGCGACCGGAGTGAAGAGCATCCAGGGGATGCTGGCCGCGCAGCCCACGGCTGACGCCAGCGAAGCCCGTGACCGGCTGTGGGCAATCACAGGCGAGCTACGCGGGAAGCTGCTCGGCCGCTTTGAGCTGACCCCCGGCGCCGCCGCCGCGCCATTTCGCGTCTACAGCACGCCCGACAGGTCCTGCCGCGGCGAGATGCTGGTCTTCAGCGGGGCGGCGATCGACTACATGGCCAGCGCCTGGATCGGCAACCCATCCGCCGGCTTCAGCAACCTCCACCTGAATATCTGGCTGCGCCCGCACTTGCGCGTGCCCAACCTCAGCATCGTCTTCGGCACGGTGCCGGATCTATTCTTCTTCGCCGACTATGTGCCGCGCGCAGACCTGTGGACCGACCTGGAGTACCTCGACCGCTACTACGAGCCTGTCAACCGTCGCGCCCTCGAGCTGCGCGCCGATGACCGGCTGCGGCCCTTCATCAGCCAGAGCGTCTACATCCGCCAGGCCCAGTCGCCCTGCGCCCTCTGCTTCACCGCGCCCCTGCGCGACGACACCCTCGCTCTGGCAGGCGACCTGGCCCACGAGATGCTGGACCGCTGGCTTACCTGGATGGACAGCCCCGAGCCCACCCCGGAGCACGAGCGGTCGGCCCTGGCGCGGCGCGACCTTGCCATCCGCCGCGCCACCGCCCTGCGCGACCCGGCCAACAGCATCGGTGAGCGCATGTTCGGCAAGGCCTATGCCAGGAAGCTGCTCGAGGCCCTCTGGGGCGTCTCACTGGAGAGTCAGCCATGCTAAAGAATTTCTGGTACGCCTGCGAGTTCAGCGAGCGCGTCGGCCACGAGCCCCAGCGTATCACCGTTCTGGGGCAGCGCCTGGTGCTCTACCGCAGGGGCGACGGCGGCGTGGTCTGTATGAGCGACCTGTGCGTCCATCGCGGCGGGGCGCTCTCTGACGGGCACCTTGAGGGCGACTGTATCGTCTGCCCCTACCACGGCTGGCGCTACCGGCCCGACGGTGCCTGCGACCGCATCCCCGCCAACCAGCCCGGGGTGGGGGTGCCGCGCAAGGCGCGGGTTGACGCCTACCCGACCCGCGAGCAGTACGGGCTGGTCTGGGCTTTCCTGGGCGACCTGCCCGAGGCCGAGCGCCCGCCGCTCCCCGTGCTCAGCGACTTCGCGACGCCGGGCCTGCGCGCCCTGCACGGCGACTATCGCTGGCACGCCCACTACACGCGGGTGATCGAGAACGGGATGGACGCGGCCCACGCGCCCTTTGTCCACGGCGGCGCCTTCGGCAACCCCGAGGAGCCGGAGGTGGCGGACTATGAGGTCGAGATCGGGGAGTGGAGCAGCCGGGCCGCGATCACGCTCAAGCCGCCGGCTGCGCGCGGCAAGGGGCTCTGGAGCAGGCTCTACCGCCGCGAGCCGAAGCCCGTGCGCACCTTCGTCGGCTTCCATCTGCCGAACGTTGTCAGCCTCGAGGTCGGGCTGCCGATCGGGCGCTTCATCCTGATCAACTTCCACCTGCCGGTCGATGACGAGACGACGATCACCAAGTGGGTCCTGCTGCGCGACTTCTTCACCCAGCCCTGGATGGATAGCGGCGCCCGCAAGCGGGTCTTCAAGATCTTTGACCAGGACCGGGTGGTGGTCGAGGAGCAGCGTCCCGAGCTGCTGCCCTACGATATCGGCGCCGAGCTCCACGTCAAGTCCGACGCGATGCAGATCGCCTACCGCAAGATACGCAGGCGCTTCCTCGACCGCGGCTGGGGCATCGACACGCACCGCATCCAGGCCGAGAACGCGCGCTACCAGGCCGTGGTGATCCCCTCGCCGGCCCGGCGCGAGATCCCCGAGCTGGCCCACGCCTGGGTGATGAAGGAGGTGCCCGTGCGCCAGCCGGCCCCCGAGCGCGAGCTGGAGCTCGGGCGGAGCCAGCCGTGAGCATCGAGCCAGACACCGGCGCGTGGACGATGGCGACCGATGTGGTCGTGGTCGGCGGGGGCGGCTGCGGCCTGACCGCGGCCCTGGCGGCGGCCGAGGGCGGCGCCGAGGTGCTGCTGCTCGAGAAGCAGGGCCGCCCCTGGAGCAACACCGCCCGCTCTGGGGGCATGATCCCGGCCGCGGGCACGCGCTTCCAGCGCGACGCGGGGATCGTGGATCGGCCCGAGGACTTCGCCGCCGATATTCTGCGCAAGAACGGCCACAGCTCGGACCCCGAGCTTACGCTGCGGCTTGCGCGCGCCTCGGCCGAGCTGGTAGAGTGGCTGGTCGACACTGTGGGCGCGCGGCTGGCCCTGATCAACGACTTCAAGTACCCGGGCCACGGCCAGTTTCGTATGCATGCGCCGCCGGGCCGCACCGGCGCCGAGCTGGTCGCCGACCTGCGTCGCGCCGCCGAGGCTCACCCGGAGATCATCCTGGTCGCCGACGCGCCGGTCGTGGCCCTCGTGGCCGACGCCGCCGGCGCTGTCACCGGGGTTGTGGCCCGCCAGGGCGGAGCTGTCGAGCGCGTGCGCGCCGGCGCGACCATCCTGGCGTGCAACGGCTTCGCCGGCAACCCCGCGCTGGTCGCCCGCTACTGCCCGGCGATGGCGGGGGCGCTCTACTTCGGCGGCGAGGGCAATACCGGCGAGGGCATCGTGTGGGGCCTCGCGCTGGGCGCGGATGTCGCCTATATGGACGCCTTCCAGGCCCACGCCTCGGTGGCCGTCCCCCACAATATCCTGATCACCTACGCGGTGATCAGCGAGGGCGGCTTTCAGGTCGACAGCGCCGGCCAGCGCTTCGGCAACGAGATGTCCGGCTACTCCGAGCACGCCCTGGCGCTCCTGGCCCAGCCGGGCGGCGTGGCCTGGAATGTCTACGACGAGCGCATCCACCGCCTGGGGCTGGAGTTCTCGGACTACCGTGAGGCCGTCGAGGCCGGCGCGGTCCGTCGCGGCGCGACTCTCGCCGCTCTGGCCGAGGCCATAGGCGTTGACGCCGAGGGCCTGGCGCTGACCCTGGACGAGTACCACGCCGCGGCGGGCCAGCCCGCTGATCGCTTTGGGCGTCGCGTCACGGCCCGGCTCGCGCCGCCCTTCTACGGGGTGAAGGTGACCGGCGCGCTGTTCCACACCCAGGGCGGGCTGCGCGCGGACGGCGATGGCCGGGTCTTGCGCGCGGACGGCGCGCCCGTGCCCAACCTCTACGCGGGCGGCGGCGTCGCGGCCGGTATCAGCGGCCACGGGGCCGGCGGCTACCTCTCGGGCAATGGCCTGCTCACCGCCCTGGGGCTCGGCATGCTGGCCGGGCGCCACGCCGCGCGGATGCGCCTGGCCCCTGGCCTGCCGGCCGCGGGGCGTGATCTGTGATGCGTGATGCGTGAATGGGCCAGAGTGATAGGTCACGGGTCATACCAGGATCTAGCGATGACCTTCCTCGAACCAACCTACCGATGGCAGCGCGACCTACAAGGGTGACCGCGGGAGGGCGATGATCGCGACTCGGTTGCGGCCTTTGTCTTAATCCCCAATAAGGGGCTGGGGGGCCTGCCTTGGAACCACAGTCACTGCCGCTGAGCGGCATCCGTGTCCTGGAGTTTGGCCACGCCGTGCTCGGTCCGACCTGTGGTCTGGTGCTGGCCGACCTGGGCGCCGAGGTGATCAAGATCGAGCGCCCGCACGACGGCGACGACACCCGCCGGCTCGCCGGCTTCGGCATGGGCTACTTCCCCTTCTTCAACCGCAACAAAAAGAGCCTGGCGGTCGACATCAAGACCGCGCGCGGGCGCAAGCTGATCTACCGGCTGGCCCGCGGCGCGGATGTGCTGGTCGAGAACTTCGCCCCCGGCACGATGGACCGCCTGGGCTACAGCTACACCGCGCTGGCCGAGCTCAACCCGGCCCTGATCTACTGTGCGCTCAAGGGCTTCCTGGACGGCCCCTACGCCCGGCGCCTGGCGCTCGACGAGGTCGTGCAGATGATGAGCGGGCTGGCCTATATGACTGGCCCGCCCGGCCAGCCCCTGCGGGCGGGCGCCTCGCTGATCGACATCATGGGCGGCGTCTACGGCGCCCTCGGCGTGCTGGCCGCCCTCCGCGAGCGCGATACGACCGGCCTCGGCCAGCTTGTGCAGAGCGCCCTGTTCGAGACCGCGGCCTTTGTTATGGGCCACCATATGGCCTACGCGGCGCTCGCTGGGGCGCCCGTGCCGCCAATGCCGGCCCGCGTCAGCGCCTGGGCCGTCTACCGCACCTTCGCCACCGGCGACGATGACCAGGTCTTTGTCGGCGTGACCAGCGACAAGCAGTGGCGGCGCTTCTGCCAGACCTTCGGGCGCCCCGACCTGCTGGCCGACCCGCGGCTGGTGAACAATGCCGAGCGCGTCGCGGCCCGCGACTGGCTGCTGCCCGAGCTAGAGCGCATGCTGGCCGCACTGTCCACCGCCGAGGTGCTGCACCGCTGCGCCGAGGCCGAGCTGCCCTTCGCGCTGGTGGCGCGCCCCGAGGATCTCTTCGATGACCCGCACCTCCGCGCGAGCGGCGGCCTGCTGGAGACCAACCTCCCCGGCGGCGAGCAGATCGGTCTACCGCGCCTGCCCCTCGCCCTGGGCAGCCACGAGCTCGCGCTGCGCCTGCACCCGCCGGTTGTCGGCGAGCACACATGGCCGCTGCTCGCCGAGCTAGGCTACAGCGAGGCCGAGCTGAGCAATCTGCAGGAGGACGGCGTGATCACCATGGCTGCGCCGCGCATAGCGCGCGAGCGCTCTGCTTAGGAAGGTGTGCAGTTGTATGCCAGAGGCCCCCAATCTGGATCTCGTGATCAAGAACGTCCGCATCGTCCGCCCGCATGCAGCGACGGCCGAGCTGTGCGACCTGGGCGTCAAAGGCGGCAAATTTGCCCGCGTCGCGCCCGTGATCTCGGCCAGCGAGGCGCGGCAGGTCTTTGACGGGCGCGGCCTGCTCGCCTTCCCGGGCCTGGTTGACGCCCATATGCACACCGGCATCTACCGGCCCCTCGCCGAGGACGCCGCCAGCGAGAGCCGCGCCGCGGCGATGGGCGGTGTCACCAGCAGCCTCAACTATATCCGCACAGGCCAATACTATCTGAATAGGGGCGGCCCCTACCGCGAGTTCTTCCCCGACGTGCTGGCGCTCTCCGAGGGGAACTTCTACGTCGACTACGGCTACCATGTCGCGCCGATCGCCGCCAGCCACATCGACGAGATGGAGCATCTGTTCACCGAGCATGGCGTCTCGTCGTTCAAGATCTTTATGTTCTACGGCAGCTACGGGCTGCACGGGCGCTCGAGCCAGCAGAGCCAGTTTCTCATGATCGATGACGACGAGCGCTACGACTTCGCCCACTTTGAGTTCATTATGCGCCGCCTGCGCGATCTGATGGAGCGCTATCCGCATGCCCGCGACCACCTGAGCCTGAGCCTGCACTGCGAGGTGGCCGATATTCTGAATGCCTATACGAAGATCGTCGAGCGCGATGGGACGCTGAGCGGCCTGCGGGCCTATAGCGCCGCCCGCCCGCCCCACTCCGAGGGCCTGGCGATCTGGATCGCCGCATACCTGGCCTACGAGACCGACTGCCTCAACCTCAACCTGCTGCACCTCAGCTCACGCAAGGCCATCGAGGCCGCCCTGATGATGCAGGAGCTCTTCCCGCACATCAGCTTCCGCCGCGAGGTGACGGTGGGTCACCTGCTGCTCGATGTCGATGCGCCGGCCGGGGTGCTGGCCAAGGTTAACCCGCCCATCCGCCCGCGCGCCGACGTCGAGCGCCTGTGGGAGGCCGTGCTCAGCCGCGAGGTCGACTGGATCGTCAGCGATCACGCCTGCTGCTCGTCCGAGCAGAAGACCCACCCCGAGGCGCCCGGCAACATCTGGCTGGGAAAATCCGGCTTCGGCGGGACCGAGTACCTGCTCTCGGGGATCTACAGCGAGGGCTGCCGGCGCGGCATGTCGCTCAACCACATGGCCGAGCTGCTCTGCTGGAACCCGGCGCGGCGCTACGGCCTGACGGGCAAAGGCGATATCGCCGAGGGCTACGACGCCGACCTGGCCCTGTTCGACCCCGGCGAGCGCTTTGTCGTCCAGGCCGCCGCCAGCGAGTCGCGCCAGGGCTACACGCCCTTCGAGGGCCTCGAGCTGACCGGGCGGGTCAAGACAACCTTCTTGCGCGGCGAGCCGGTCTATCACAACGGGCAGGTCGTCGGCCCGCCCCGCGGGGACTACCTGCGTCGGGGCCATTAGGGTGGTGCGGGCGTAAGCGCACTGTCGTGTGCCGTTCGCGATCCGGCCTACGCTCGACTGGCCAGGACCTGCGTCTCATACGTCCTGATCTCGTCAAGGAAGGCCATACCGACGGGCACACCCTGTCGTCGGCAGTGCTGATCCCAGATCGTCGCCCAGGGCAGGCCCTTGAGCTCTTCGAGCAGGGCCAGGCGCGCGGTGTTGTCGCCGGCGCCCTCGAAGGCGCGCAGCTCGGCCGTGGGCTCCAGCAGCGCCATAAGCAGGGCGCGTAGGGCGTTGCGCGCGCCGATGGTCCAGGCCGCCACCCGGTTGATGCTGGCGTCGAAGAAGTCGAGCCCGATGTGGGTGCGCCCAAGGAAATCGCCGCGCACCAGCTCCTGCATGATCGCCTGCAGCTCATCGGTCAATGTCACGACATGGTCGCTGTCCCAGCGCACGCCCCGGCTCACGTGGAGCAACAGCTCATCTACATACAGCAACACCGCCGAGACTTTGTCCGAGATGACCTCGGTGGGGTGGAAGTGGCCGGCGTCGAGGCAGAGCAGGGTGCCCGGGCGGCTGACGGCGTAGCCCATGTAGAACTCGTGTGAGCCGGCGACGTAGCTCTCGGAGCCGAGGCCGAAGAGCTTAGCTTCGACGGCATCGCGGTTGAAGGCCGGGTCGATGGGCTCGTCGAGGATCTGGTCGAGGGACTCGCGCAGGCGCTGGCGGGGAGCGAGCCGGTCTGCCGGAGTGTCCTTGGAGCCATCGGGGACCCAGATGTTGGTCACACAGGGCGTGCCGAGGGCCAGGCCGAAGTGGGCGCCGATATGCCGGCAGGCGATGCAGTGCTCGATCCAGAACTGGCGCACGGCGGGGTCGCGGTGGGCCAGGGTGTAGCCATCGGCGGCGAGCGGGTGCGAAAAGCAGGTCGGGTTGAAGTCGAGGCCGTGGCCGCCGGCCTTCGCCCAGTCGAGCCAGGCGGCGAAGTGCTCGGGGCCGAGCTCGTTGCGCTCCACCTTCTTCCCGCCGGTCTCGGCGTAGATGGCGTGGAGGTTGAGGCGGTGGCGGCCGGGGATGAGACGGTAGGCCAGGTCGAGGTCGCTCCGCAGCTCATCGGCGTTGCGCGCCTTACCGGGGTAGTTGCCGGTGGCGGCGATACCGCCCGAGAGCTCGCCGCCGGGGTTCTCGAAGCCGCCCACGTCGTCGCCCTGCCAGCAGTGCAGGCTGAGTGCGACCTGGGCCAGCTGGCTCAGGGCGGCCTCGGTATCCACGCCGAGGGCGGCGTAGCGCTCGCGAGCCAGCCCGTAGGCAGCCTCGGCCGACCCGGAATGTGTAGCCATAGCAACCCCCTTCAGTCCAGGTGAAAGACCTCTTCCAGCTCCAGGAACAGCTCATCCGGACGGGCGCCGCCAGGCGACTCAAAGTAGGGCGCCATAAACTCCTGCCAGCGCGTGTTTATCTCCGTGGCGGCCATCTTCGCCTGGGCCGCGGCCAGGCCCTCGGGGGTCTCCACATAACCGAACAGCAGGCCGTCAGGGCGGACAAAGAGCGAGTAGTTGTGCCAGCCCGCCGCCCGCAGGGCCGCGAGCATCTCCGGCCAGACCCGCTGGTGATGCGCTTTGTACTCGTCGAGCTTCTCGGCGCGCACCTTCAGCACAAAAGCGACGCGTTGCATCGGGCCCTCCCCCGGGCTCGAGGGAGGGTCTCAGGGAGGGACTGGCCCTCCCTGAAAGACCCCCGCTTTAGCCTTTCGTGTGCCGCAAGCAGGGCTTGCAGGCGGCTAGAAATCGAAGTCGTCGATGTTGTCGGCGTTGAAGATGGTGGGCTCGCCGAGCAGCACGGTGTCGTCGTCGGCGATGGTGTAGTCGCCGAGCTTGCCGGCGGTGAAGCTGTCGCCGGGCTCGCCCGCGATCTGCCCGCTGGCGATAGCGTGCAGGGTCTGGATGGCCAGGTAGCCCAGGTCGCTCGGGTTCCACAGGGCGAACTGCGGTGCCGCCCCGCTCTTCACGTACTCGCGCATCTGGTTGGGCGTGCCGAGGCCGGTTACGAACACCTTGCCGACCATGTTGCCGTCCTGCACCGCGCGGGCCGAGGCGGCGATGCCCACCGTCGTGGGCGAGATGATCACCTTCAGGTCAGGGTAGGTCTTCATCAGGCCCTGGGCTTCGGTATAGCTCTTGGTGTCCTCGTCGTCACCGTAGACGGTGGCCACCAGCTCCAGGTTGGCGTACTCGGGCTTCTTCAGCTCCTCCTCCATCAGCGCGATCCACTCGTTCTGGTTCGGCGCGGTCGAGGTGGCGCTGAGGATGGCGATCTTCCCCTTGCCGCCCGCGAGCTCCGAGGCCATCTTGATCTGCACGGCGGCGATGTCCGCCGAGACAGCCTGGACGATATGCACGGTGCGGCCGCCCTCGGCGATGGCCGAGTCCCAGGTGACGACGGGGATGCCGCTCTCAATCGCGTCCCGGCCGGTGGGCACCAGGGCATCGGAGTCGTCGGCGGAGATGGCCAGGCCGGACACATTCTGGGCGATCAGCGAGTTGAGCAGCTGGATCTGCTCGGTGGCGTCGGCCGTGGCTGGGCCCGTGTAGGTCACCTTCACCCCCAGCTCAGTGGCGGCCTCCTGCGCACCCTTGTTGGCGGTGTCGAAGTAGGGGTTCCCCAGGGCCTTGGGCACCAGCACATAGGTCACATCGCCACTGGCGGCGGGGGCCTCGGTGGCGGCGGCGGGGGCCTCGGTGGCGGCGGGGGCCTCGGTGGCGGCGGCGGGGGCCTCGGTGGCGGCGGGCGGGCTGGTGGGGCCGGCAGCCGGGGCGCCGCCGCAGGCGGCTAGCGCGACCAGCGTAGCGAGCATCAGGAACAGCCGTGTACCCTTGATAACCATCGTGGTATCTCCTCACTAACGCGGAACCAGAGTGTCTGTGGGCGGGCCTTGCCAGCGCGAGCGCGGAACCAGTGTCAGAGCTGTCGGTGCCTGGCCCTCCTTTGCGGGGCGCTCACTTGATAGCGAGCACGAGCCCGCGCGACCAGAAGAAAAACCAGCCGAACGCGACCATCACCAGCAGGGCGGCGCCGGCGCGCAGCGCCAGCGCGCTGCTTGGCGCCGGCCGCCCGGCCAGCCAGCCGCCCAGGTTCGGCAGGAGGATCGAGAGGATAAGCAGCAGGCCGATCACGATGTCCTGCACCTGGCCTTGCAGGTTCATCAGGCCCATGCCGAAGCGGGTGACGCCGATCAGCAGCAGGGCCAGCACGGCGCCGAGCATGCTCCCCGTGCCCCCGTTGATGCTGACCCCGCCCAGCACCGTGACCGTGATCACCGAGAGCTCGAGGCCCATACCGATGTCGGGCCTGGTGCTGCCGAAGCGCGCGGCGAGGATGAGCCCGGCCAGGGCCGCCATAAGCCCGGAGAGGGTGTAGATCCCTATCTTGATCCGGCGCACCGGGGCGCCGGCGTAGCGGCTGGCCGCTTCGTTGTTGCCGATCGCGTAGAGGTAGCGGCCGAAGCGGGTGCGGTGCAGGACCAGGCCGAAGACCACGGCCAGCACGACGAAGAGGAGCAGCGCGAAGGGGACACGTGTGCCGGGCAGGCGGCCCTGGCCGAGGTAGGTGAAGGCCGTGGGGTACCCGCGCGCCGCCTCGTCGCCGAGCAGGGCGTAGGCCAGGCCCCGGTAGAACGAGAAGGTGCCGAGCGTCACCACCAGCGAGGGCAGGCCGAGCCGGGCGATCAGCACGCCATTGAGCAGGCCGCAGAGGGCGCCCACCACCAGGGCGAGCGCGGCGGCCACCCAGATGTTCCAGCCCGCGTTGTGCAAGAATCCCAGTAGCGAGGCCGAGAGGCCCAGCGTCGAGGCGACCGAGAGGTCGATATTGCCGGTGATGATGATAAAGACCATCGGCAGCATCATGATCCCGATCTCCACGAAGTCCGACGAGGCCCGCAGCAGGTTGTTCGGCGCCAGGAAGAAGGGCGAGAGCTGCGTGTTCACGACCATCATCACCAGCGTCAGGATCACCAGCAGCCACTCCCAGCGGAGGAATTGCTGGCGGAGGATGGCCGCGAGCGGCGCGGACGGGGCGGTCTCAGGGGGCGTCTTCATGCGCGGCCTCCTGTGCCGGTGCGCTGCAGCCGGCGTAGCACGACCGAGTCGAACACCACGGCCACCAGGATGAGCAGGCCCTGGGCGGCCAGCTGCCAGAAGGGCGAGATCTGGATGAGGGTCAGGGCGTTCTGGATAATGCCGAGCAGGAAGGCCCCCAGCACCACGCCGAGCACCCCGCCGCTGCCACCGAAGATGTTCACCCCACCGATCACCGGCGCCGCCACCGTCTGTAGCTCGAAGCCGAGGGCGGTGTTGGTCTGGGCGGCCTCGAAGCGCGAGGCCCACAGCACGCCGGCCAGCCCGGCGAGCAGGCCCGAGAGCACATAGACCGTGAAGATCACCTGCTGGGTGCGGATGCCCGCGAAGCGCGCCGCGTCGGGGTTCGAGCCCACGGTGTAGATGTCGCGCCCCCGGCGCGTGTAGGTCAAGAAGAAGGCCACCAGCAGCACCGCCGCGATCGCGAAGAGGATCAGGTTGGGCAGGCCCAGGGGCGCGGCCTTGGCCAGGCGCCGAAAGCCCTCGGGCATCTCGAAGGCGTTGACCCAGCTGCCCTCGCTGTAGAAGAAGATCAGCCCGCGGTAGATGCTCATCGTGCCCAGCGTGGCGATGATCGGCGGTACCTTCCCCGCCGTGATGATCACGCCGTTTAGCGCGCCGAGCCCGGCGCCTAGCGCCACCCCGAGCAGCAGGGCCACGGGCAGCGGCAGCCCGGGGAAGAGCACCAGCGTGAAGGAGACCATCATGGCGGAGAGCCCGATCACCGAGCCGACCGAGAGGTCGATGCCGCGGGTGATGATCACCATCATCTGCCCCAGGGCAACGATCACCAGGATCGCGATATTGAGCAGGATGTCACGGAAGTTGTCGACGCTGAGGAAGGCCGGCGCGCGCAGGCTCACCAGCACAGCGAGCGCCAGGATAAAGGCCACGATCCCCAGCTCCCGAAAACGCACCAGCGCCTGCACCAGCCGCCCCTGCTGCGGGCGCGCGACTTCCTTATCTGCGATCATGGCTCTCTCCCGTTGCGCCGCCGGGGCGCACTGTGCGGCGTCGCTACACGCGCGCGACGACTGCGGTGGCCGCGCCCATCAGGCGCTCCTGGGTGGCCTCGGCGCGGCTGAACTGGCCGGTGAGCCGGCCCTCACGCATGACCAGGATGCGGTCGCTCATGCCGAGCACCTCGGGCAGCTCGGACGAGATCATCAGGATGGCCATCCCCTCGGCGGCGAGGCTGCTCATCAGGTGGTGCACCGCGGCCTTGGTGCCCACGTCGATCCCGCGGGTCGGCTCATCCAGAATGAGGACGCGCGGCTTTGTCCCCAGCCACTTGGCTAGCACGACCTTCTGCTGGTTGCCGCCGGAGAGCTGCCCGACCGGCTGGTCCACCGAGGTCATCTTCACCTCAAGCCGTTTGGCGTCCGCGATGGCATGCTGGCGCTCGGCCCGCTGGTTGAGCCAGCCCATGCGGGTGAAGGCTTTGAGCATGGGCAGGGTGATATTCTGGGCGATGCTCATCTGTAGCACCAGGCCGTTGAGCTTGCGGTCCTCGGGCACGTAGCCGATCCCCAGATTCAGGGCGTCCTCGGGCCGGGTGATCCGCACCTCCTGCCCGTCGAGCCGGATGTGGCCGCTCAGGGCGGGCGCCACGCCGAAGATGGCCTCGGCCACCTCGGTGCGCCCGGCGCCGACTAGGCCCGACATCCCCAGGATCTCGCCCTTGCGTAGCTGGAAGGAGATGTCGGCGAAGCGACCGGGCAGGCTGAGATTCTGGACATCGAGGAGCACCGCGCCTGGCTCGACCTGCTGCTTGGGGAAGAGCTCGGCCAGGTTGCGGCCGACCATCAGGCGGATCAGATCCTCGGTGGTGACGCCGGCCATGGGCCGGGTGTCCACATAGGCGCCGTCACGTAGCACCGTGACGCGGTCGGCAATGGCAAACAGCTCCTCGAGGCGGTGCGAGATGAAGATGATCGCCGCGCCCTGGGCGCGCAGCTGGCGCACGATGGTGAACAGCTCCTCCACCTCGCGGCTGGTCAGGGACGAGGTGGGCTCATCCATGATCAGGACACGGGCGTTGACCGAGATGGCGCGGGCGATCTCGATCATCTGCATCTGGGCCACGCTCAGCACGCGGGCTTTGGTGCGCGGGCTCAGGGTGACGCCGAGACGCCGCAGCAGGCCCTCGGCCTCCTCGTACATGCGGCGCCAGTCGATCCGGCCGCCGCGTAGCGGCTGCCGGCCGACGAAGATGTTCTCGGCGACATCAAGGTCGGGGAAGAGGCTGGGCTCCTGGTAGATCGCCGCCACGCCCTGCTCCAGAGCGTCGCGCGTGCTGGCGAAGGCGATCGGCCGCCCGTCGAGCAGGATCTCGCCGGCGTCGGGCTGGTAGAAGCCTGTGATGATCTTGATCAGGGTGCTCTTGCCCGCGCCATTCTCGCCGAGCAGTGCGAGCACCTCCCCGGACCGTACCGCCAGCT
>JAAXUL010000520.1 GCA_013336035.1 Chloroflexales bacterium | reverse complement strand
CCCTCGAATCTCAATGCGGGCTTCTCGCATCGAGACTCGCGCCCTCGAATCTCAATGCGGGCTTCTCGCATCGAGACTCGCGCCCTCGAATCTCGATGCGGGCCCGCCACACTCGACAGATGAGCACCAGTGGCCTGACACACTGAAGGCGATGAAAGCGCCATTGGGTTGCCAGGGGCCCGAGCCTCCCACGAAAAAACCAGCATCATGCGACGGCTCGCTCCTCGGCCGGGGCGGGGGGCGTCGGCAGCCGGTAGACGCCACGCCGCCACTGGCGCACGAAGTAGAGCGCCAGCAGGGCCGTGCTCGGGATGAGGAAGAGCTGCGAGCGGGTCAGCCCCTCCCAGACCACCTGGTTGCCGCGCACGTACTCGACCGCGAAGCGGAAGATCGCGTAGGCCAGCAGGTAGATCTTGAACAGCTCGCCCTTGACGAAGACGCGGGGCCGCAGCCACCACCAGAGCAGCGCGAACATGGCCAGGTGGAACAGGATCTCGTAGAGGAACGACGGGTGCAGCCGCGCCCCCGGCACGCAGTACGGGCAGTTCGGGATGCGCGCCGCCAGCTCGGCGCTGAGGGCGACGCCCCAGGGCAGCGTGGTGGGCGTGCCGATCTGCTCGGTGAGCAGGCAGCCGACCCGCCCGATGGCCATGCCCAGGGCCACGGCGGGGGCGAACAGGTCGCCCGTGCGCTCGCGGTAGCCGAGGATGCGCTTGAACAGCAGCGCGCCGAGGTAGGCGCCGGCCAGCCCGCCGAGGATGCTCTTGCCCCCTGCCACGATCACGCCGAGCAGCGTCGGATCGGGCGCCGCCTCGACGTACATCCACAGCGTGCTGAGTTTGGCGCCCACCGCCCCGCAGAAGAGCGTGCCCGCGATCACGCCCGCGATCCGCTCGTCGAGCATCTGGCGCCGCCGCGCCTCGTAGACGAACACCGCGAGCGCGGCCAGCACCCCGGCGAGCACGAAGAATCCGTGGGTCGGCACCGGCCACGGGCCGATCTGGAACAGATAGGGGAGCATCAGCACCTCGTGAGGGCCGGGCTATGCAGGTGGACAGGGCGATGTGCGACAAGGATAGATCATTGGGCGCCCCTGCTATGGTAGCCGAAGGGAGAAGCGCGCCTAGCGCATCGACAGCCAGTCAATCAGATTGAACAGGATCGTCAGCGCCGCGCCGAACGCCAGGGTCAGGCCGAGGCCCCAGAGCAGCACGCGCGACGCGTAGGGGTTGCGGTGGCGCACATACACCCCGCCCCAGAGCATCAGGGCGAGCACCGCCGTGGCCAGCAGGATCGGCCCCCCGCGCTCGGCCCACATGGGCAGCCTGCCGGACGCGAAGACGATGCCGGCCAGCCCCAGTAGATTGAAGATTAGCAGCAGCGCGAAGAACGCCAGGGCACAGCCCAGGGGCCAGGCCGGCTGGCGATGCGCGTCGTCGCGGTCGTCGCGGCGGCTCATTGCCCCAGGCTCCCGACTAAGATCGCGAGACAGATGCCGAAGAGCAGGGCCAGCAGGGCGAAGGCGATCATCGTGAAGGCCGCCCCCCAGATCAGCGTGCGGCCGAGCCGGTCGCGCGGCCCGCCCCTGAGCCTGAGCCCGACCACGAACTCGCCGCCGAGCAGCAGGGCTGCCACCAGCAGCGGTGGGATCAGCCACACGAGGCTGTCGTTGCTCGTCGGGGAGATCGAGGTGGTCAGCCCGGCCAGGCCGGCGAACAGGGGCGGGAGAACGACGATATTGGCCAGCATCACCAGCAGGCCGAGCGGCCAGGCGAGCGGCCTGCGGGGCGAGCCGGCCTCGACGCGCCTGACGGCCTCGGCGACTAGATCCGCCGGGTGGCCGGCCTCGAGCAGCTGCTTGCGCAGGGCCGCGAGGTTGATCTGCCGCTGGTGCTGCTCCAGGTACTCGACCAGGGGCTGCAGGCGCGGATCGTCGCCGACTGAGGACTGAGTGTCCATCCCGGCTCCGCTATAAGGCGTGGGGCATGCCAGGTATTATAGCATCCGGCCCCGCGCCGTGCCGCCTGCGAGGTTTCGCTGCGCGGCTTTTTACTTTACAGTCTGACGGGAGGTGTGGATGGCGAAGCCCTCCACTTCCACCCCTGCCGCGGCGAGCGGAGACAGCGTAACTCGGTTACGAGCCTTGCCTTAGCCCTGGGGCATGTAGCGGAAGATCAGAATGAACTGGTGCTGCTGGTTGGCCACGAAGGCGAAGGGGTAGCCGAAGGGGTAGAGGTTAAGGCTCTGGTCGTGCCAGATGCGATAGCCGCGGTACTCCAGGCCCGGCACCTCGCGCAGGGTCGTGGTGATGTCGGCGTGGAGCATGTTGTGGTGCTCGGGGGTGGGCTGCAGGTCTTTGGTGAAGAGGACCAGGTGGCCCCTGGGCCGCAGACAGGCCAGCGCCCCCTCGATCACGCGCCGCAGCTCGCCCAGGAACTCCCAGTAGCCCAGATTGCCCAGGTCGTCGGGCGACGCGGTGAAGGGCGTGGCGGCGCCCTGGCCGCGCTTCTTGCGCTCGCCGGTCTTCTCGCGGGCCTGCATAGCCGCGTAGGGCGGGTCGGTGAGGATCAGGTCGAAGGGCCGCGCGGCCACCGCGGGCAGGCCCGCCAGCCCCCGCGAGTCGCCCACCACATAGGTCTGGGGCGCGAGGGCCAGGCGCTCGCACACGGCGGCGTAGATCTCGGCGTAGCTCGGCGAGAGGTCCACGCCCACCGCCGTGCGCCCCTCGAGCGAGCACGCGAGCAGCGTGCCGCCCACGCCGGCGAAGGGGTCGAGGACGTGGCCGTCGCGGCGGGTGAAGAAGCGCACCAGCTCGGCGATGAGCTGGGGCGGCTTGGGCGAGGGGTGCGCGCGCCGCAGGTCGTGGGCGTAGCCCTCGGGCCCGCTGGTCGGGTAGCGCGTCGTGATCACCGAGCGCAGCGCGTAGGTCCACTCGCGGCCCGTCAGGTCGTTGAGCCTGTTGCGCGGGTCGACCTCGCCGCTCATACCGCGGGGCGCGAGTCGTCCATCAGGGCGGTGAACTCGTGGAACAGGTAGGTCGCGTCGTGGGGCCCAGGGCCGGCCTCGGGGTGGTACTGCACGCTGAAGCAGCGCATGCCGGCGTGGCGCAGCCCCTCGACCGTCTGGTCATTCAGGTTAATGTGCGTGACCTCGGCCTCGGCGGGCAGGCTCTCGGGGTCCACGGCGAAGCCGTGGTTCTGCGAGGTGATCTCGACCCGGCCCGTGGGCAGGTAGCGCACGGGGTGGTTGGCCCCGTGGTGGCCGAAGGGCAGCTTGTAGGTGCGACCTCCCAGGGCCAGGCCCATCAGCTGATGGCCCAGGCAGATGCCGAAGACCGGCACGCGCCCGATCAGGCCCCGCAGCGTCTCGAAGGCGTAGACCGTCGCCGCCGGGTCGCCCGGCCCGTTCGAGTAGAAGACGCCGTCGGGCTTCAGGGCCAGGACCTCGCTGGCGGGGGTTATGCCGGGCACCACCGTCACGCGGCAGCCGCGGTCTGTCAGGCGGCGCAGGATGGTGCGCTTGAGGCCGAAGTCGTAGGCCACCACGTGGTACTTCAGCTCGGCCGCCCCCTCGGTGTAGGGCGGGCTGAAGGGCGCCGAGCCCTCGGTCCAGCCGTAGGACTCCTCGCACGAGACCACGCGGGTCAGGTCCAGCCCCTCCATCGGCGGGGCCTGGCGGGCCCTTGCCAGCAGGGATTCGACAGCCTCGCCGGTGGTCGAGATGATGCCGCGCATAGCGCCCGCGGTGCGGATGTGGCGCGTCAGGGCACGGGTGTCCACGTCGCTGATCGCCACGATATGGTGGTCGCGCAGCAGCTGCGCCAGGCTCCCGCGGGCCCGCCACGAGCTGTAGTCATCGCTGTACGAGCGCACGATAAAGCCGGCCACCTGGGGTTTAAGCGACTCGGGGTCGAAGTCGTTGACGCCGGTGTTGCCGATATGGGGCGCCGTCATCGTCACCAGCTGCCCGCAGTACGAGGGGTCGGTCAGAATCTCCTGGTAGCCGGTCATGCCGGTATGGAAGACCACCTCGCCGATCCGCTCGCCCGGCGCCCCGAACGAGCGCCCCGGGAAGACCCGGCCATCCTCGAGCACAAGCACTGCGTCCATTCAATATATCCGTAGCCCATAGATCCTTGACTTACCGGGCGATATTGTAGCACGGAATTCCCCAGTATAATGGCGCCCATGCGCATCCTCCACATCTATAAGGATTACCCGCCTGTCGTGGGCGGCATCGAGAATCACCTCGAGCTGCTGGCCGAAGAGCTGGCCGCGCGCGGGCACGCGGTGACCGTCCTGGCGAGCGGGGCGGGCTGGCGCGGCGCGGCGTGCGAGCGGCGCGGCGTGCGGCTGCTGCTCGCCGGGCGTCTGGCGACGGTCGCCTCGACGCCGCTCAGCCCGTGGCTGCCCCTGCTGCTGACCCGCGAGCGCCCCGACCTCATTCACCTGCACCACCCCTACCCGCCGGGCGACGCCGCGGCCCTGCTGGCCGGGCGCGGCGTGCCGCTGGTGGTCACCTACCACAGCGACATCGTGCGCCAGCGTCGCCTCGGGGCGATCGTCGCCCCCCTGGTGCGGCGGACGCTGCGGCGGGCCGCGCGCATCATCGCCACGAGCCCGGCCTACATCCGCTCGTCGCCCTTTCTGGCGCCGGTGGCCTCGCGCTGCCGCGTCGTGCCCTTCGGCGTGCCCCTCGAGCGCTTTGGCCAGGCCGACCCCGAGCGCGTGGCGACTATCCGCCAGCGCTTCCCGGGCCCGCTCGTGCTCTTCGTCGGGCGCCTGCGCTACTACAAGGGCGCCGACCGGCTGGTGCGCGCTATGGCCCAGGTGCCCGCGCGGGCGGTCTTCGTCGGCGCCGACGCCACCGTGCGCGCCGCCGACCTGGCCGGCCTCGCCGCGCAGATCGGCGTTGGCGACCGGGTTCACTTTGTGGGCGAGCAGAGCGAGGCGGACCTGCGGGCCTTCTACCACGCCGCCGACATCTTCGCCCTGCCCTCGGTCGAGCGCAGCGAGGCCTTCGGCATCGCCCAGGTCGAGGCCCAGGCCGCCGGCCTGCCCGTGGTCTGCACCGAGCTGGGCACCGGCACGAGCTATGTCACTCGCCACGGGCGCACGGGCATCGTCGTGCCGCCCGACGACGTCCCCGCGCTCGCCCACGCCCTGCGCACGCTCGCCGCAAGCCCCGCGCTCGCCCGCGCCATGGGCGAAGCCGGCCGGGCCCGCGCCCACACTGAGTTTAGCCTCGGCCGCATGCTCGATCGGGTCGAGGCCGTGTACGATGAGGCCGTTCGCGGGGATTAGAAAGGGCGCCTCTTGGGTGCGCCCATAAAGAGGTTACTCTAATGACCAACCCCACCGACCGCCTGCGGGCCAATCTGCGCGCCGCCGGCATCGCCGCCAGCGAGGATGACCTGGCCGGGATCGCCGCGAAGGGTTTCCTCAGCCGCCTGGCCGACTTCGAGCGCATCGTGGCTAACGTCGATCACGAGCAGCTGCCCGACTACCTTGACCTCGCCAGCCTGCCCGCGCCCGCGCCCGCGTCTGGGGCCGCCCCTGTGCTCAGCGGCACCCCGCCCGATGCTGACCGGCCCGGCTCCATCCACGAGCTAGCCGCGCGTATCCGCGACGGCGCGACCTCGCCCGTCGATCTGGCCGAGCAGGCCCTCGCGCGCATCGGCGCCCTGGACGCGCGCCTCAACGCCTTCCAGATCGTCACGGCCGAGCGGGCCCTGTCTGACGCGCGCCGCGCCGAGGCCGAGTTGGCCGCCGGCCACGACCGCGGGCCGCTCCACGGCGTGCCCGTGGCGGTGAAGGATCTCTTTGACATGGCCGGGCTGCCCACCGCCGCCGGCTCGAAGATCCGCGCCGGGGTGATCGCCGCCGAGGACGCGACGGCGGTGGCACGCCTGCGCGCCGCCGGTGCCGTGATCATCGGCAAGACCCGCATGTCCGAGTTCGCCTACTCGCCGGGCTCCAACAACGCACACTACGGCCCGACGGCCAACCCCTTCGACCAGACCCGCGACACTGGCGGCTCGAGCAGCGGCTCGGCGGCGG